>JBOGDG010000352.1:0-4253 GCA_050701655.1 Micromonosporaceae bacterium | reverse complement strand
GCACCGTGGCGGGCGCCCCGTCGGCGGCGCCGTACGGCGCGTCCAGCACCACTTCGCGCCGCCCGAGCTCGCCGCTGGCCACCAGCTCCACCCGGCGCTCCGGGTCGGCCTCCACGCGTACCGACGAGGCCCAGCGGATCCGTGGCAGGGCGGTCAGCCGCTGGTAGACCACCGCCGAGCCGGCGTACGCCAGCCGCAGCCCGTCGTCGCGGGGCAGCACCAACGAGACCGCCGGCTTGTCGGCCGTACCGGCGAGGGTCAGCGGTTTGTCGGCGCGCAGCGTGAGCTTCGCGGTCAGCAGCTCGTACCGCGGGATGTTCTCGCCGGCGATCGGGATCCAGAACCGCTTGCCGATGCCCAGGTCGTAGAGCAGCCGCCTGGACGACGCGAGCGGGTTGCCGTCGAGGTCGTACAGGGTCAGGTCGACGCGGGGGTTCGCGTCGGTGGGGAACGGCGCCGCCGGGATCAGCCCGATGCCGCGTACCCCGCCACCCTCGCCGGGTACGTCGAGCGTGAGCGGCTCGCCGGGGCGCAGCGTCACCTCCGTACCGTCCCCGTCGTCCTTGACCTGCTTGCCGAACGGCGCCACCCCGGTGGAGGCCACGAAGTACTTCACTGAAAGCCGGTCGAACACCGGCTGGCGTACCACCGAGGACTTGGCCGGGAAGTTCACGTACGTGGGCGGATCCCCGAACTGCCGCCCCGGCAGCCCGTCGATGGTCTCGGCGAACCGGCCGTTGAGGAAGAAGTGCCCGGACAGCGCCCGCAGCCGCGCGCCGGAGTCGGCGCCGACGTACATGCCTCTGCCGGAGCCGGCGAACCGCTCGTGCCCGAGGTGCTCGGCGAGGTACCGGTGGGTGTCGGTCAACGGGTAGAAGGTGTCCCGGTCGACCCGGGGCCAGTACGGCACCGCCAGCGCCAGCGCCTGCCCGGCGACCAGCACCGGCAGCAGCGCCGCCACGGTGAGCCGTACCCACCGGCTGGGCCCGGACGGACCGGCTTCCGGGACCAGCACCGGGTCGTCGTCCCGGCGGGTCTTGGTCCACCAGAGGATGCCGACCAGCGCCGCGGCCAGCGCCACCAGGGCGACCGCGAGCAGCATCTCCCGGTTGAGCTGGCCAACCCGCTGCACCGCCGCCACCGGGTCACCGACGCTGCGGTGGTACGCCGCCCGCCGGGCGTCCCACCAGGCGACGGCACCGAGCAGCCCGGCGCCGCTCCAGACCGCGACCGCGTACCAGGAGAGGGTTTTCAGCCGGGAACTGGCGCCAGTGAGCAGCAGCTGGAACCCGATGGCGGCAAGTGCGGCGAGCAGGAAGCCGAGCACGCTGCGGGCGCGACCCACGAAGTTCTCGCTGAACAGCACCGGGAGCTGTTGCAACAGCCAGAGCGGGAACCGGCCAATGTACAGCACCACCAGCAGGGCGCCGGTGGCGGCGACCAGGTACGCCCAGATGCCGCGCGGCAGCAGCGCCCGGCCGGCGCGCGGCAGCGCCAGCGCGACCACCACCAGCACCGCGGCGGCGGCACCGATGTAGACCAACGACTCCACCAGGTTGACCGACAGGTACCAGAACGGCGGGCGGCTCGGGTCGGTGCTGCCCATCGCCCACGGCGCGATCGCGGTCACCAGCGACTCGGGCTGCAGGTGATCGCCCGGGGTCTGCTCCCGGCCGTTGACGTGCGCCGCCGACATGTACGACAGGAAAGGCACCAGCTGGAACGCGGTGAGCGCCGCCCCGGCAACCACCGCGGCGAGCGCGCCGAGACCGACCCCGACGATGCGGCGCCATTCGCCGGCGTACTCGGAAAAGGTGCGTACCACCAGATAAGCAGCGCCGAACAGCAGGCCGTAACCGGCGACCGCCGGGAATCCCCCGAAGATCATGAACGCCGTGATCACACTCACCAGTACGCCGTCGGAGATCCGCCGCCGGATAACCAGCCGGTCCAGTGCCCAGAACAGCCACGGGATCAGCGCCGCCACCCGGGTGTGAGGCCAGTTGGTCCACGCCACCATGAAACCGCTGGAGGCGAACACCAGCCCGCCCAGCAGCGCCGCGGGACGGCCCAGCCCCACCCGGCGCAGGAACAGGAACGTGCCGCCCACCGCCGCGACGATCTCCAGCAACTTGACGTACCCGGGGGCGATCCAGAACGGCAGCAGGAAGTACGGCAGCGCGATCGGATTCAGCAGCCCCAGATTCGGGCTGGCGCCGAGCGGGGTGCCGCCGATGATGTACGGGTTCCACGCGGCGAACTGCCCGTCGTAGAGCGCGGTGACGAACAGCGCCGTGTTCGGCAGGTACGAGTCGATGGTGTCGTTGAGGTAGGTGTTCTGCACCACCGTGCCCGCCAGCCCGGCGTCCCGGTACGGGCTGCCGCCGGCCAGCAGATCGGTCGCCGCGAACACCTTCAGCCCGAGCAGCGGGGAGCCGATCCCGATCACCGCGTACGTCCCGATCGCCAGCAGCGTTACCACGGTGAGCGGATCGAGCCGGCGCCACCACCTGAGTCGGGGGCCGGGCGCGGCCTCGGCTGCTGATTCGTCGGTCTGGTCGACGGTCGGACTGGTCATCGGATCCCCGGTGTGGCTGGGCGCGGGCGCCTCGCACGGTACCGGACCTGTTCCGTGTGAGGATGACGGCATGGCTGACGTGGTAGTGATCGGCGCCGGGCACAACGGACTGGTGGCGGCGGCGTTGCTGGCCCGCTCCGGACTGGACGTCACCGTGCTGGAACGGGACACCGTGGTCGGCGGCGCCTGCCGTACCGAGACCCCGTTTCCGAAGGCGCCAGAGCTAAGGGCTTCCACCGGGGCGTACCTGCTGGGGTTGATGCCGCCGGAGCTGATCTCGCTGCTCGGGGTGGACCTTCCTCTGGTACGTCGCGACCCGCACTACTTCCTCCCCACCACCGACGGCCGCTACCTGCTGCTCGGCCGCGACGCGGAGGCCAACCAGCGCCAGTTCGAGGAGTTCTTCACCGCCCAGGACTGGCGCGCCCAGCAGGCGCTGTCGACGGAGCTGGCGGCGCTCGCCAGCGACCTGGCGCCGGCCTGGCTGGCCGAGCCGCTGCCGCTGGAGGAGACCGCCGAGCGCTACCTGCGGCCCGAGCTGCGGCAGCGCTTCGTCGACCTGGTACGCGGCTCCGCGATCGACTACCTGACCAGCTTCGAGTTCGCCAGCGAGCTGCTGATCGCGATGTACGCCGTCACCGACGGCATGCCGGGCATCACCGGATCGCCGTGGAGCCCCGGCACCGGCCACAACCTGCTGGTGCACAACATGTGCCGGCTGCCCGGCGCCGGCGGCACCTGGATGGTGGTACGCGGCGGCATGGGCACCGTGACCCGGCGCCTCGCCGCGGTGGCCACCGGGGACGGCGCGACGATCCGTACCGGGGTGACGGTGACGGGGATCCTGGTCGACGGTGGCGCCGCCTCCGGGGTGGTGACCGATGACGGCGAGACGATTCCGGCGCGGGTGGTGCTGGCGGCGACCGACCCGTACCGGCTGACCGGGCTGCTGGGGCCGGCCTGCCCTTCGCCGCTGCGCGCCCGGGTGGCCGGGTACGCGGAGGCTTCGGCCGGGCAGACCATGAAGGTCAACCTGGCGCTGTCGGAGCTGCCCCGGTTCGCCGCGCTCCCCGAGCCGGTGGGGCAGCACTCCACCACAGTGCACCTGATGCCGCAGCCCGGCGCCGACGGCAGCGTGTTGACCGCCGTACGGGACGCCTTCGACGCCGCGTCAGCGGGGCGGCTGGACCGGTTGCCGCCGCTGGAGTGGTATCTGCACTCCACGCTCGACGACTCGCTGCGCGACGCCGCTGGACGGCACTCCTCGGCGTTCTTCGTACAGGGGGTGCCGCACGTACCGGTCGGCTCGTCGTGGTCGGCGGAGCTTTCCGGGTACGTGGACCGGCTGATCAACTTCGCCGAGTCGTACGCCCCGGGACTATCGTCGCTGGTGGTCGACGTCGACGCGCTGCCGCCCGGCGAGATCGAGTCCCGGTTCGGGATCACCGGCGGCAACATCTTCCACGTGGATAACAAGATCGCGTTCACCGACCGGATGCCGTACCGGGTCGGCGTCGACGGGGTGTACGCGGGCGCCGCCGGCTGCCATCCCGCCGGCTCGGTGATCGGCTGCGCCGGCCACAACGCCGCCCAGGCCATCCTCACCGACCTCTCCCTACCCCCCACCCGCTAGCGCCCCGCGCCACCGCCCGCCACCGCGCGGAGCGCCCACCCG
>JBOGDG010000351.1:0-4261 GCA_050701655.1 Micromonosporaceae bacterium | reverse complement strand
TTCTTGATCTGCTCGACGGCCAGCTCACCGACGCCGGCGGCGGCGTACACGGGGCGGGGGTAGGTACGGGTGCTCTTCTTGGTGGTGGTCACGACTTCTCCTTCTGGTCACTGTGCTCGGGCCTGACGGCGGTACGGGAGGCGGCTTTGCGTACCGCCTTCTTGACGGCTTTGCGAACCGTCTTCTTGGGGGCCTTCGCCACGTGGCTGGCAGCCACGTCGGGGCCTTCGAGGGTCGGGACCGCGGTGTCCCCGGCTGCGTCTGAGGTGGTGCTCTCCGAAGTCGCGTCCCCGTCGGGCGCGGCGTCGGTCTCGGTGGATTCATCGCGGGTGCGCGTGTTCTCCCGCCGGAACGCCTCGTAGATCTCGACCAGCGTCTTCTTGTGACGATCGGTCAGGTCGGGATCGGCGGCGATCGCGGCGAGCACTCCCTGGCCTTCCCGCTCGGCGAGCAGTCCGGCGCGCAGGTACATCAGCGGGGTCGACACGCGCAGGGCGTTGGCGATCTGCTGAAGCACCTCGGCGCTGGGCTTGCGGAGCCCGCGCTCGATCTGGCTGAGGTACGGGTTGCTCACCCCTGCTTGCTCTGCGAGCTGGCGCAGTGAGATGCGTGCATTGCTGCGAAGCTCCCGGATGAACTCTCCGAGGTCTCGTGACGCGGCCATGACTTGAAAGTAGTCCCGAGTGCTAACTCTTGCAAGCGCTTTGCTAGCAATAGTGCGACAGCCCACACTCCCGCCACTCTTGTGGCAGCTCCACATCGGAACCAGACTGACTCGGGTGACCGTCGAAGAGAGCATCCGTACCACCACTGACCGGAGGCTGCGGTACGCCGCGATCGGTTTCGCGGTCGCGCTGCTGGTCCACGGCGCCGACCACGCGCGGCGCGGCTTCGACGTGGTGAGCACCCAGATCGAGTGGGCCGGCAACACCCAGGTGGTGCTGGCGGTGATCGCCGTCGCGCTGGTGTTCCGGGGGCACCGCTGGGCGCCGTACGCCGCCATCGTGGTCGGATTCGCCAGCGCACCGGGCTTCAGCGCCGCGCACCTGCTGCCGACCTGGGGAGTCTTCAGCGACTCGTACCTGGACGCGCCGGCCGCCGCCGGGGTGACGGCGTTCTCGTGGGTCACCGCGGTGCTGGAGATCGCGGCGGACCTGGTGTTCGGCTGGGTCGGCGTACAGACCCTGCGGCTGCGCCGCCGCGGCTCCTAGCCGGGGTCTCGGGCCGGTAGGAATCCGTGAAGTCCTGAATACCCCTACGCTGCCGCGAAAGGATCCCGGACGACGATCCCGTCGAACTTGCGGAAGTCGCGATCGTTGGTCCAGATCTCGCGTACACCGTGCTGGCGCATCAGCGTCGCCAGATGCGCATCGGTCACCAGCGGTCCCCTAGTCTTCGCCGGGCCCGCAACCTCGGCAAATCGCTGCCAGAAGCCGTCCGCCTCGCCCAACACCCTGACATGCGAAGCCGCGGTCATCCGTTCCACCGCCGCCACCGCCGCCTCCAGGGAGAGCGGATTGCGAAAGATCGCGGGGTGCGTACTGAGTCGGACGAAGCCCAGGAGAACCGGCCAGAAGAAAGTGACCAGCTCCGGACCAGTGGCCAGCCGGCGCAGCAGATCGACGCACACCTGCTGATGCGGACCGTCGGAGTCGGAGGCGTACAGCAGGATGTTTGTGTCGACTGTCGTCACGCCAGAACGTCCTCGTCCAGCACGCGGTAGAGCGCCTCCTTGTCGCCGATGTCGAAGCGCGCCCCCATCGACTGCACAGGCCACGCGAGATCGACGACCGGTGGGGTGTGCGACTGCTCAGCCAGGGCACGGGTCAGCAGCTCCGAGGCAAGCTGGCCGAGTGTTTTACCCTCACGGCGCTGCAGCTCCTTCAACTGCCGCAGCACCACGGGATCCAGGTCAAGAGTCGTCCGCATGCATCTGATGCTAGCACGATGCGCATCAGATGCATCGGGTTTACGCCGGGGCTGGGGTGACCGCCGGGAGACCGAGCAGGGTACGTGCCTCGTCCACCGACAGCGGCGGCCGCTGGGCGAGCCGGGCGAACCCGGCGGCTCGCGCCACCAGCTCCATGTTGCTGTCCACCGGCTTGCCCTTGGCGTACGTCAGGGTGTCCTCCATGCCGACCCGCAGGTGCCCGCCGGCGGCGAGCGAGACGAGCATCACCGGAAGCGTCGTGCGCCCGACTCCGGTGGCCGAGAAGGTGGTGTCCGCCGGCAACACTTCGCGGGCGAGCTGCTTCGCGGCGACCACCGTCTCGGCGGTGCCCGGCATCCCGCCCGGTACGCCGGTCACGAAGTCCACGTGCACATGCCCCCCGTACGGCATGCCGTGCCCGTCGAGCAGCCGGGCCAGCGACCACAGGTGACCCAGATCGAAGATCTCGTACTCGGGGACGATCTGGCGCTCCTGCATCCTGGTGTGCAGCGCGACGATGAACTCCCACCGGTTGAGGAACACGTCGTCGCCGAAGTTGACCGTACCCATGGTGCAGGAGGCCATGTCCGGCGCGGCGTCGAGCACCGCCAGCCGGTCGGACTCGGGATCGGTGACCGCGCCACCGCTGGACAGCTGCACGATCAGCCGGGTGGCGCCACGCAGTGCGGCGACCGTCTCCCGCAGCCGCCCCAGGTCAAGCGTCGGCTCCGCCTCCGCATCCCGGATGTGTACGTGGATCACGCTGGCGCCGAGCGCCTCGCACTCCTCCGCCGTACCGACCAGCTCGTCCAGGGTCACCGGAAGCGCCGGTACGTCCGCCTTGCGGGACTCCGCACCGGTGGGAGCGACCGTGATCAGGGTGCCATTCGCCATGTTGAGGATCCTGCCACGACCCGGCGCGGGTTCAACTTCGGCGGTCTCGGATGCCACCAGGGAGCCAGCTGCCGTCGGCGGGCGGCGGCTCCTCCTCACGGCCCCGCCAGTAGGCGCGCGCGGCCGCGACGCCGAGCAGCGCCGCACTGGCCGCGAGCAGCCCCAGCATCCCGGTGCTCTTGGCGTCGAGCACCGCCACATCGGAGGAGCTGCCCAGCTCGTGCACGTCCTGCAGCGCCTGTACATCGGCGGCCACCGCGCTGAAGAAGAGCAGCACGCACAGCACCACCGACGCCAACGCCCAGCGCCCCCGGGCGTACCCCGGCGTCCGCAGGGTGAGCAACGTCAGCGCCACCAGGGTCACCGTCCCGAGCCCGAGCAGGACACCCTCTACGCCGCGCGACCACAGCCAGACGTTGTCCACCCGCAGCTGGTACTGGATACTGGACCACGCCTGCACCCACGGCAGCGGCAATACCACCAACGCGCCCACCGCTCCCAGCCCGGCCTGCACCCAGGGGCTCCGCTCGGGGCGTGGCAGCAGCGCGGCGACCAGCCCCAGCAGCAGTATGGCGAAGGCGCCGACGTACAGGCCCTGGGCGCTGATGTCGAGCGCGATCAGCTCCGGCACCTCCTCGCGGTCCCACATCTCGCGCTGTACGTCGACCACGGCGGTGGCGGAGTCGAGTCGCAGCTCGGCGACCTGCAGCCACATCAGCAACGCGTCGACCAGCAGCAGCACCGCGAGCGCCAGCGCGCTCCACGCCAGCCCGGCACGGAGCCGCCCCGGCAGCCACAGGGCGAGCCCGACCAGCACGATCAGGACCACCAGCCCGACGGCGAAGCCGGTGCCGCGTACCCCGAAATAGGTGAAGCCCTGCTGCAGCTCCTCCCGCAGCTCCGGCAGCACCATGACCCGGGTGCTCACCCAGTCGCTGAGCAGCGACTTGAGCGTGAGCACCACCGCCACCGCGGCGATCGCAGCCAGCCCCCATGGCACCGCCGGCCCGGAGCCGAGCGCCGTGGACTCGCTGGGTCGGGTTGTCACGGAGTGTGGCGCTGACGGCATGATGACTCCCCCGGTCACAGCGGTGAATTGGCTCCACCCAACACTGCCGGCCGGCTTATCGCACGTGAATTTCGGTCACGATCGGCTTGCGTGAAACATCACGCGTCGATAGCCGCCGCCATCTCACCGACGGTCAGCGCCGCGTCGTCGCCGACGGCGCGTTTCAGCACCGCCAGAGCGATGCCGCCCAGCTCGTGGTGGTGGGCCGACGTACCGAGGAAACCGACCCGGCGCCCCTCGGACATCACGTCGGTGCCCGGCTCCGGCAGCTGCTCGGCGCTGCCGTCGAGGTGCAGCAGCACCATCCGGCGCGGCGGCCGCCCCAGGTTGTGCACCCGCGCCACCGTCTCCTGACCGCGGTAACAACC
>JBOGDG010000350.1:0-4264 GCA_050701655.1 Micromonosporaceae bacterium | reverse complement strand
GCGCGGACCTGTGCTGCGGGGTGGGCGCCGACGCGATCGCGTTCGCCCGCGCCGGCCTGTCGGTGTACGCCGTCGACGCCGACCCCGGCACCGCCGAGGTGGCCCGGGCGAACGCCGAGGCGCTCGGGCTCACCGACCGGATCACCGTGGTCCACGGCGACGCCACGACCGTCGAGCTGGACGGCTTCGACGCGGTGTTCTGCGACCCGGCGCGGCGCTCCGGTGGGCGGCGGGTGTTCGATCCGGCGGCGTACTCGCCGTCGTGGGAGTTCCTTGCGGCGCTGCCGCGGCGGGTGCCGCGTACGGTGCTCAAGCTCGGGCCGGGGATCGACCACGCGCTGATCCCGTACGGGGTCGAGGCGGAGTGGGTCTCGGTCGGCGGTGACGTGGTGGAGGCGGCGCTGTGGCACGGCGGGTACGCCGCCGCCCCGCGCCGGGCAACGGTGCTGACCAGGGGCGGCGCCGCGGCCGAGCTGACCGGCAGTGGGGCGCGGGTCGGGGAGGTGGGGCCGGTGCGGCAGGTGCTGTACGACCCGGACGGCGCCGTGGTGCGGGCGCACCTGGTGGCCGAGCTGGCCGACCAGCTGGACGCGACGCTGCTGGATCCGCAGATCGCCTATCTCACCGCGGATCAGGCGCGCCCGACGCCGTACGCGCGGGCGTACCGGGTGCGCGAGGTGCTGCCGTTCTCGTTGAAGCGGCTGCGTACGGCGCTGCGGGAACGCGGCGTCGGCCGGGTGACGATCAAGAAACGCGGCTCCGCGCTGGTGCCCGAACAGCTCCGCCGCGACCTGCGGCTCGCTGGGGACCACGAGGCGACGGTGGTGCTCACCCGGATCGGCTCCCGCCCGTACACCCTCCTGGTCGATCCGTGCTGACGCGCCCCGATGCTAGGCGGGGGTGACTACGCAGAGGGGGGTGCGTTCGTTGCCCTGGCCCAGGGGGTTGTCGGCGAAGACCTCCTCGAAGAAGCGGTCGTCGCGGTCGCTGGCCTGGCCCATCACGTTGCGGCCGATGTCGTTGGCGTCGATCACCACCACGCCCCGCAGGGTGTCCCTGGCGGGCGCTGTCAGCCCGGTGCGCAGCGCATCGGCCAGCTCGCGGGAGACCGTCGCCGGCTTCGCGGGCGCCAGCTTCGCCGACACGTTCGCCGGGTACGCCGAATACTCTGTCGGGCCGTCGATGGCGCGTACCGCCGGGCCGGCCACCCGGTAGAACCAGCCCCGCCTGCCGATCGCCTTACCGACCAGGCTCACCCCGCTGGCGAACAGGATCCGGGGCAGCCCGACCTCCTGCAGCGCCAGCTGCATGGTCCACGGGCTGCCCAGGCCGATGCCGTACGGGGTGCGGACCACGTACCGGGAGAGGGTGCGGGCCCACCAGTTGGGCCTGATCTCCCAGATGAAGTACGACCGGCCCTGCGCGATCGCGACGATCTTCTCCGAGACCACCAGGTACCACGGCTTGCCGAACACGTCCCGGCCCGCCTCGCCGGCCGCCGACACCAGACCGGCGACGCGCTCGGTGATCTTCGCGCCCAGGTCGTCGCCCTTGGCGAACAGCTCGGTACGGATCGGGAACCGCAGCCACTTCTCGCCGTCGACGGCGATCTCCAGCTGCTTGCCCTGGTTGGGATCGAACGGGCCCTTCTCGGGGATCTCGGCTGGGGCCGGTTCGCCGTCGAGCACGACGCGCGCCCACTGTTCGCTGGCGTACACCCGGAAGAAGCGGGAGGCGTCGCCACCGTGACCCTTGATGAACTCCTCGAAGCCGGCGATCTCGGCGCTGGCGTCGATCCAGGGCCGGGCGGCGAAGCTGTCGGAGAGGAACGTGCCGTAGATCCGGTTCTTCAGGCGCAGCAGCAGGTCGTTGGTCGGCACCAGCGGCGGCGCGTCGCCCTCGGTGCCTGCCCAGGCGGCGTACTCCGCGGGGCTGGCCGGGGGGACCCGCCGCTGGTCCAGGAAGTGCCAGAGCCGCGCCGTCAGGTGGTCCGCGAGCGCCGCGACCTCCTCCAGCTTCGCGCTGTCCGGCTCGGCCGGCGGCTCGAGCGGCTCCGGGGTGGCGCCCAGCCCGTCGTACGCGCCGGTGTCGACGTAGCGGCGTACCGCCTCAGGCGCGATCTGGTCTGACACGTACCCACTCCTTCAGCGGTCGACGGGAGAGAAATCCCAGCAGTGCGGCTCGCGGGAGACCAGGTACTTCGGCGGGTCGCCCAGCGGCGGAGGGATCGTACGCCACCGGGAGATCACCACGATCCGGAAGTCCGCCGAGCTGAACACCTCGCTGCTGATGTGCGCCGGATCGTGCTCGTAGCGCGGCACCGCGTCGTCGCAGACCCAGGACAGCAGGTCGGCGAAGGCCTCGGGGTGTGCCCGCGCCTCCCACATCCGTACGATCACGGGCACACCCTAGTCCGTGACCGGCCGAGGCGCGCCCGTCACCTGGCTGGAAGCAGCGAGACGGTGGTGACGGGGAGGGCGGAGTCCGCCGGGATGTCGAGCGTGGAGGCCGCCACGCCAGACTCGATGAGGTGTGCGCCGAGTGCCGCGACCATCGCGCCGTTGTCGGTGCAGAGCTTTGGCCGGGGTACGCGCAGCCGGACGCCCGCCGTGTCGCAGCGTTCCTGCGCCATCGCCCGCAGCCGGGAGTTGGCCGCCACGCCGCCGCCGATCAGCAGCGTGTCGATGCCGCGCTCGCGGCACGCGTCCACCGCCTTCCGGGTCAGTACGTCACACACCGCCTCCTGGAAGCTGGCGGCGACATCGGCCACCGGCACCGGCTCACCGTCGCGTTCGCGGGCCTCCACCCAGCGCGCCACCGCGGTCTTCAACCCGGAGAACGAGAAGTCGAACCGGTGCCGTTGCAGGTCCCTGGGGCTGGTCAGTCCGCGCGGGAACGCGATGCTGTTCCGGTCGCCCTCCGTCGCCGAACGGTCGATGTAGGGCCCACCCGGGAACGGCAGCCCCAGCAGCCGCGCCACCTTGTCGAACGCCTCGCCCGCGGCATCGTCGATGGTGGCCCCCAGCGGCTGTACGCCGTACGCCAGGTGGTCCACCTCCAGCAGCGAGGAGTGCCCCCCGGAGACCAGCAGCGCCAGCGCCGGCTCCGGCAGCGCGCCGTGTTCGAGCCGGTCCACCGCGACGTGGGCGGCCAGGTGGTTGACGCCGTACAGGGGTTTGCCGGCGGCCAGGGCGTACGCCTTCGCAGCGGCGACGCCTACCAGCAGCGCGCCGGCCAGCCCGGGGCCGGCGGTGACCGCCACCGCGTCGATGTCTTTCAGGGTGACGCCGGCGGTGTCCAGGGCGCGCTGCACGGTCGGCGCCATCGCCTCCAGGTGCGCCCGGCTCGCCACCTCGGGCACCACGCCGCCGTACCGGGCGTGGGCTTCGACGCTGGAGGCCACCGCGTCGGCGAGCAGCGTGGAGCCGCGTACGATCCCGACCCCGGTCTCGTCGCACGAGGTCTCGATCCCGAGCACCAGCGGTGCGTCCATCACTGCGCCTTCCTGGTCGCGATGTCGCCGGTGGGTGGTGCAGTGCCGGCGGGTGGTGCAGTGCCGGCGGGTGGTGCAGTGGTGTCGGCGGTGCGGGCCATCACCAGCGCGTCGGTGTTGCTGGGCTGGTAGTAGCCGCGACGGACGCCGACCGGCTCGAAACCGTACCGCCGGTAGAGCGCCTGCGCCGCGGTGTTCGGCGCCGCCACCTCCAGCAGCACCCGCCGGGCGCCGCGCCGGGACGCCTCGGCGAGCAGGTCCCGCAGCAGCGCGTCGCCGATGCCGCGGCGCTGCCGGTCACGGCGTACCGCGACGTTCTGCACCATCGCCTCGTCGGGCGCGGTGATCGCGAGCCCGGCGTACCCCACGATGGTCTGGTCTTCGGTCGCGATCCGGTAGTAGTGGCCGTGCGCCAGCTCGCTCCAGAACATCGCCGCGGTCCAGCGTTCCGCACCGAACAGGTCGTCCTCGATCGGGAGCAGCTCGGGGATGTGCCACCAGCGCAGCGCTTCGATGATCATCGCAGCACCGGCTTGCGGGCGCCCGGCTCGGCGGCGTCGGGGCGGCGCAGGTAGAGCGGGGTGAGCGGCTCGGAGGGGGCGCGGGCCAGGATCCGGTCGGCGGCCAGCCGGGCCAGCGTGGCGGGCTCTGGATAGCGGGGCTCGCCGACCGGGAGTCCGAGCTGGTCGGCGTACCGGGCGGCGCCGTCGCAGGCCGCGCGGGTGACGCCGAGCGTGGACAGCTGTTCGGCGACGGCGGCGGGCTGCGCCA
>JBOGDG010000349.1:0-4267 GCA_050701655.1 Micromonosporaceae bacterium | reverse complement strand
CGTGGGGCCTGCGCCGGCCCGCTGGTCGCCGCCGCGGTGGTGCTGCCCGAGGGCGGGCGCGGCGAGATCCCGGAGCTGGCCGACTCGAAACTGCTCACCGCCGCCGCCCGAGAACGGGTGTACGCCGAGATCCGGGCCCGCGCCAGCGACTACGCCGTTGTGGTGCTGCCGCCGGCGGAGGTGGACAACCGGGGGCTGCACGTGTGCAACATCGCGGCGCTGCGCCGGGCTCTCGCGGGGCTCGCGGCGCGGCCCGACTACGTACTCACCGACGGATTTCCGGTCGACGGGATCGGGGCGCCTGGGCTCGCCGTCTGGAAAGGTGACCAGGTCGCGGCCTGCGTCGCGGCGGCCGGCGTGGTGGCGAAGGTGACCCGGGACCGGATCATGTGCGAGCTCGACGAGCAGTGGCCGGCGTACGGTTTCGCCGAGCACAAGGGGTACGCCACGCCGGAGCACGCGGCGGCGCTGAGGCGGCACGGTCCGTGCCCGGAACATCGCCACTCGTACGCGAATGTCGCGGCTGCCCAGCTCGGTTTCGCGGGGCTGGCCGCGGTCTCCGACGACGATGTGGTCGACGCGGTATCAGGGACTGCCGTCCCGTGTCCCGATCCGGTGGGCCAGAATGGCGGCATGGCGGGCGAGCGCGACGAGGCATGTGGATGAGCACCGAGGACCTTGAGAAGTACGAGACCGAGATGGAGCTGCAGCTCTATCGGGAGTACCGCGACATCGTCCGGCAGTTCTCGTTCGTGGTGGAGACCGAGCGGCGGTTCTATCTCGCGAACACCGTCGACATGCACGTACGCAACACCGACGGGGAAGTGTTCTTCGAGGTCGAGATGACCGACGCGTGGGTGTGGGACATGTACCGTCCGGCGCGTTTCGTCAAACACGTACGGGTGCTCACCTTCAAGGACGTGAACATTGAGGAGCTGGAGAAACCCGACATCTCGCTCCCCGGCGACGCCGGCTTCGGCGGCACCTCCTAGCGCGCGGCGGGCGGCGCCGGGCGGCTGGCTGCGTCCTCTCATCACCGGATCCGTGGGCGGGGGCGGTGCGCCGACGAGGTGGGAGCGGCATGGCCGCGCGCCAGCCGGTACCGGCCGTCCAGCTCTTCGGCCATACCGGACAGCACCAGCAGCGGCAGGGTCCGGTTCAGCTCGCTGATCTCCAGCCCCGACTCCGCGACCAGCTCATCGGGAGTCATCGGCCGCCCGGCCGGTAACGCGTCCAGCACCTGTGCCATCTGCGGGCTGAGCGTGTCCCGCGGCTGCTCCCCACCACGTGGTACGGGCGCCAGGTCGTCACCGATCCGCCCCACCTCCTCGATCACCTCGTCGGTACAGGTCACCAGCCGGGCGTTGCCCTCCCGCAGCTCGATGTGGGATCCCACGCTCATCGCGGAGGTCACCTGCCCGGGCACCGCCATCGCTCCACGGCCCAGTCGGCGGGCCCGGTTCAGGGTGGCCCGGGCACCGCTGCGAGCGGCCGCCTCCACCATCACAGTGCCGCGGGTGCTGGCGGCGATCACGCGGTTGCGTACCAGGAACCGGTGCCGCTGCGGGGTCACCCCGAGCGGCCATTCGCTGACCAGCAGGCCGGTGTCGGCGATCCGCTCGAACAGGCCGACGTGTCCGACCGGGTACGCGTTGTCGATCCCGCACGCGAACACCGCGACGGTGGTCCCGCCGGCGGTCAGGGCGCCCCGGTGGGCGGCCGCGTCGATCCCGTACGCCCCTCCGGAGACCACGGTCCAGCCCCGGTCCGCCAGCCCGAACCCCAGCTCACTCGCCACGTGTACGCCGTACTCGGTGGCGGCCCGGGCGCCAACTATCGCGACGGAACGGTCCAGTGCGTCGTCCAGCCGCGGCGCACCGCGTACCCACAGGCAGATCGGCGGCGCGATCCCGGCCGCTTCCCGGCGGCTGGCTTCGAGCAGGTCCACGACCTGACGGGGCCACTCGTCGCCCTCCGGGATCACCACCCTGGCTCCCAGCCGTTCGCCGTGGGCGATGAGCCGATCGACCGCTCGCTCGATCTCGGCGCCTCGGCGTTCCACCACGGCCGTGAGTTGCTGCTCGTCGCCGGCGCGGAGCCGGGTCAGTGCCTCGACCGGCCCTTCCCGCTCGATCAGCTCCGCCAGATCGCGCCGCCCGGGCTCGACGAGGTACGCCAACGTGATCCGGGCGTACCGCTCTTCCTGGTACGCGTTCACCGCTGCCCCCGGTTCCGTAGCATCGTGGCCTCGCTGATGTCGCCGACGTCGGGCCGGTCTCGACCGGCGAGGTCGGCCAACGTCCACGCCAGCCGCAGCACCCGGTGGTAGCCGCGGGCCGAGAGCTGGCCCATGTCGACCCGGCGTTCGGCGGGTAGCGTCACCGAGCGCGGCAGCCGCCACCGGGCACTGCGCAATTCACCGGCCGGAACCTCAGCGTTGGTGCGCCACGCGTGACCTGACATCGCCCAGCGCTGGGCTGCCACCTCGCGTGCCTTCACCACCCGCTCCGCGAGCGCGGCAGACGGCTCGGCCTCGGCGGCGTCTCCGAGCAGATCCACGGCGCCGACGGGCAGCAGCTCCATCTGGATGTCGACCCGGTCCAGCAGCGGACCGGAGATCCGCCCGAGATACCGGCGACGTGCCGCTGCCGTACAGGTGCACTCCTGATCACCGCCGGGACCGGCGCACTGGCAGGGGTTGGCGGCAAGCACCAGCTGCACCCGGGCCGGGTAGCGGGTGCCACCGCGGGCCCGCGCCACGTTGATCTCGCCCTTCTCCAACGGCTCGCGCAGCGCGTCGAGCACCGACGGGCTGAACTCGGGGGCCTCGTCCATGAACAGGACGCCGCGATGCGCCAGCGTCACCATGCCGGGCCGGGCCAGCCCGGATCCGCCGCCGACCAGCGCGGCGCAGGTGGCGGTGTGGTGCGGCGCCTGGAACGGTGGGCGCCGGATCAGCGGCGCGTCAGCGGGCAGCAGCCCCACCAGCGAGTGCACCGCCGAGACCTCGAGCGCCTCCTCGTCGTCGAGCGGCGGCAGGATCGAGGGCAGCCGCTCGGCGAGCATCGTCTTGCCGCTGCCGGGCGAGCCGAAGAACGCGACGTTGTGCCCGCCGGCCGCGGCGACTTCGAGTGCGCGGCGCCCGCTCTGCTGGCCGGCCACATCGCGCAGGTCGGGGAGCGAGTGATCCTCGCCCGGCGGCTCCAGCGGTGGCGGATCGGGCAGCGCCGTCTCGCCCCGCAGCGCACCAACCAGCTGCCGCAGCGAGCTGACTCCCGCGGCCTCCAGCCCCGGTACGAGCTGCGCCTCGCGTACGTTGCCGGCCGGCACGATCGCCCGGCGTACGCCGGCCCGCCACGCGGCGAGCACCGCGGGCAGCACCCCGGCGACCGGACGGATCGCACCATCGAGCCCGAGCTCTCCGATCAGCACCGTGCCGCCGAGTGCCCGTGGTGGCACCGCCCCGCTGGCGCCGAGCACCGCGACCGCCACCGCGAGGTCGAAGCTGGAGCCGCGCTTGGGTACGAACGCCGGCAGCAGGTTGACGGTGATCCGCTGGTTCGGCCACGCGCCACCGCTGTTCAGCACGGCGGCGCGTACCCGATCGCGGGCCTGGCAGACGGCGGCGTCCGGGAGCCCGGAGAGGACGAAGCTCGGGATGCCCTGGGCCAGATCAGCCTCCACCTCGACCACGTGCCCGTCCAGCCCGATCAGCCCGACGGCGAGCGCCTTCGCGTACGCCATCAGAAGGCCCCCCGGAGGTGTTCCACCGCGGCGGCCCCGGCCTGTCGTGGCACCACCCCGATCACGTCGAAGCGGATGCCCGGAGCGTGGACGTCGTTGGCCGCCAGCCACGCCGCCGCGAGCCGGCGCAGCCGCCGGGCCTTGGCGGCGATCACCGCCTCGGCCGGGGTGCCGAAGGTGCTGGTGCGCCGCGTCTTCACCTCGCAGAACACCAGGTCGTCGGCGTCCCGCGCGACGATGTCGATCTCGCCGTGCCGGCACCGCCAGTTGCGGTCCAGGATCTGCATCCCCTCGGTGATCAGGTGCCGTGTGGCCACCCGCTCCCCGTACGCCGCGACCGCGCCCCTTGCCGTCACATCCCACCTCCGTCGAGCCGCCCGGTCCGGCGGGTCGCCGGCGGACGGGTACGAACGATGACCCGCCGACGGCGCTGAACGGAAGCGCGGATATCGCGGATTGTGGATAACCGAGGGGGTTGTGGACGAACGTGCACACCGCCGCCAGATCTGCTACAGCGCACGCC
>JBOGDG010000348.1:0-4298 GCA_050701655.1 Micromonosporaceae bacterium | reverse complement strand
ACGCGGACCCGGCCGGCGCCACGAAGACCCTGCCCCCCACCCAGCGGGCAGGTGGTGCCTCCGACGGCGGCGCCGCGCCCGCTCAGGCCGCTCCCGCGGCGACTCCGGGGCCGGGCGAGGCTGGCTGGCAGACCGCGGCTGACGAGGGCTGGAAGGCCGCCACCGCGGCGGCTGACTCGGCCGGTACGGACACCACCGGCGCCGGCCTTCCCAAACGGGTGCCGATGGCGCAGTTGGTGCCCGGCGGGGTCGACACCGGAGCGACAGCGGCCCGCAATCGATCGCCGGATGCCGTACGCGGTCTGCTTTCGGCTTACCATCGCGGGGTTCAACGTGGCCGGCAGACGTCGGCGCGTACAGGTAGTGAAGAGGACCCAGGCAAGGAGCAGGCATGACGACGCAGCAGATCAGCACGCAGGACCTCGGTTGGCTGCTGAGCAACTTCGCCGACCGTGTCCCGGGTGTCGCCCACGCCGTGGCTGTCTCCGCGGACGGGCTGCTGTTGGCGGCCTCCCGCGATCTGCCTCGGGACCGGGCCGACCAGCTCGCCGCGATCGCTTCCGGGCTGGTGAGCCTCACCCAGGGCGCCTCCCGCTGCTTCGAGGGCGGCGCGGTGCTCCAGACGGTCGTTGAAATGGACAACGGATTCCTGTTCCTGATGTCGATCAGCGACGGATCGTCCTTCGCCGTACTCGCCTCCCGCAGCTGCGACGTCGGCCAGGTGGGCTACGAGATGGCGTTGCTGGTCGACCGGGTGGGTGACGCGTTGACGCCGAGCCCACGGACGGTGGCGCCGTAGCAGGAGATCCCGGCTGATAGGACGTGACGAGGTTGACGTGACGAGACACGACTCGGGGATGTGAGCATCATGCTCGACGACCACGGTGAGCCAACCGGGGCGCTGGTCCGGCCCTACGCCGTGACTCGCGGCCGTACCAGGCCGCGGGTCGAGATTGCCATGGAAGCGCTCGTCGAGACGACTGACCGCGGGCGTCAGTACGTCACGTTGATCGGCCGTGAACAGCAAGTGATTGCCAGCCTCTGTGACGGAAACCTGCAGTCGCTGGCGGAGATATCGGCGCGGATGAAGATGGCGTTAGGCGTCGCCAAGGTACTGGTGGCGGACATGGCGGCCGAAGGGCTGCTGGCGGTGTACGAACCGACCGCGCTGGACAGCAACGACGCCGTCGGCACAGAACTGCTGGAGAGGGTGCTGAGTGGACTTCGGAGGCTCTGACGTGGCCAATCGTCGAGCGGGCGGACGTGTCACGTCAGCGAAGATCGTGATCGCTGGCGGATTCGGCGTCGGTAAGACCACGCTTGTCGGCTCGGTCTCGGAGATCACGCCGCTGACCACCGAGGCGATCATGACGTCGGCCGGTGTGGGTGTTGACGACAACCGAGACGTACCCGGAAAGACAACTACCACGGTCGCGATGGACTTCGGTCGGATCTCGATCGACCAGGACCTGATCCTGTACCTGTTCGGTACGCCGGGCCAGACCCGCTTCTGGTTCATGTGGGACGAGCTGGTACGCGGCGCCATCGGCGCGGTGGTGCTGGTGGACACCCGCCGGCTCGCGGACTGCTTCGCTGCGATCGACTTCTTCGAACACCGGCGGCTGCCGTACCTGGTCGCGATCAACTGCTTCGACGGGATGCAGCTGCACAGCCCGGACGACGTACGGGAAGCGCTGGCGATCAGCCCCGACACGCCCGTGGTGGCGTGTGACGCGCGGAGCCGGGAGTCGACCAAGCAGGTGCTGATCTCGTTGGTCGAGTACGTGCTGTCGATGCGGCGGTCCCGTCCGATGAGCGAAGCCCCGGGCGCCACCCCGGTGCGCTGACCGCACTGCGCTGACCGCACTGCGCTTGTTACACGCCGTCGCTGGCGAGGAGGGGGCCGACGTCGGCGGCGAAGCGGCGCAGCTCGTACCCGAGCTGCTCGCGGCTGCATTCACTGGTGGCGAGCAGCGCCAGGTGAAGCTGGGGCGCCACGGGGGCGGCGAGTAACACGCCTTCGTTCATCTCGACGATGACCTGACGGGTCAGGCCGGCGGAGACGCATCGTGCCGTGCCGTCAGCGAGGCTGAGCAGCCCGGCCCCGATCGCGGCGAGCTGTTCCGCGCGTACCTGTGGCAGCGCCGACGAGGTGGCCACCGGCACTCCTTGTGCGGAGAGCAACACGGCATGGGCGAGACCGGGCGTACGCGCCACCAGGGATGCCAGCAGCATCCCCACGCTGCGACGATAGACGCCCAGGTTGGTCACTGATGTCGCACCGACGGGTACTCGCTGGGGTCGTGGACGTCCTGGCGGGCGCGATTCCAGCCGCGGAAGTAGCCCGCGGTGTGCGCCGCGAGCTGGGCCGCGTCCCGGTTAACCGGGTGGAGATGCGCCTGGTCGTCGCGGTTCGGCGCCGTACCAGGCACCAGGTTGGCGCTCGGCACCCGCCGCGGCAGGCCGCTGCGGGTGGTCCCACCCACGGTCGGCCGGCTCGCCGCCTCCGCCGCGTTCCAGCCGGCGTCTGCCTCGGTACGCCAGTCGCCCTCGCCCTCCGGCGGTTCCTCGTCGCCGGTGAACCAGGCCGAGCGAGCCTGCGCGAAGATCAACAGGTCGCCGTCGCCGTCCGAGGCCGCCGGTGACGGCTCGCGCGCCTCGTTGGCCAGCTGACGGCGCGGGCTGGGCGGCCGGTACTCATGGGTGGGCTCGTCCTCGGTGTCGCGGCGGGGCTGCTCGCCGTACGAGGCGGGCGTGTGCTGCTCCGGTACGTTGCGGCGCGCCGAGCGGGGGAACTCGATCAATGCCCCGAGCCGGCCGCTGTTCGTCTCCGTACGCGGCTGCGAGGGGGCGTTGCGCCGCAGGTTAGGGCTGGTCGGCTCGACGAGTCGGGGATCGAGCTCGGAGGATTCCTGCTGCCTTTCCGGGGCCTGCGCGGCGGGACGCGCCGGAGGGTCGGCGGGACGGCGTACCACCGGGGTGGTGGGTAGCTCGTCCGGGGTCAGCAGGCTCAGCTCTTCGTCGGTCTGGTCGGGTGCCGCCGAGCCGAATGCCGGAGCCACCGGCGGTGCTCCCATGAGCGGGAACGGGCTGCTCGGCGCGCCTCCGTTGTGCGGCGCGGGCGGTAGCTGCGCCGAAGCGGGGCCGCTGAGGGGTTGACCCGGCGGAAGCGGCGGCTGGGACGCTAGTCCGTTCGAGTTCGGAGGCGCTGGCGTGGGGGAGGTGAAGACCGGCGAGCTCGACACCGGCCCGGCGACGGGCGGAAGCTCTGGCCTGGTCTCGGCCGGAGCAGGCGGGTACGCGGCCTGCGGCATCGGCGCCGGTGCCCCGGACACCGGAGCGCTCGGCATCGGGGTGCCGGACATCAGGGTGCCCGACATCGAAGTGCCCGCTATCGGTCCCGCGCGGCCCGGCTCGCTCGAGAACGGTCCGCCGGAGACGGGCGTGCCGGGGAGCGGACCGCTCGACACAGGTGCGGCGGCTGACGGCCCGCCGGATACCGGTGCGCCGGGCGGTAGGCCGCTCGATACAGGTGCGCCGGGCGGTGGACCGCTCGCTACTGGAGCGCCCGGTAGCGGGCCGCTCGATACGGGTGCGGCCGGCAGTGGGCCGTTGGAGTGCGGCGTCCCTGACACCAGTGGGCTGGTAGGCATGGGGTGAGGCGGGAAGAGCGTGGCGGCCGGAGCCGCGGGGAACTGCGCCGGTGGGGCCGGCGGCTGCATCGGGGTCTGCTGTGCCGGGGCTGGCGCCGCTGGCGGCATCGGGTGCTCGTGTGCCGCGGCTGGTACCGCTGGTTGCATCGGGTGCTGTTGGGCTGGCGCCGGCGCTGCGGAGACCGGACTCGCGGCGACCACGTTGCCACCGGGGCCCGCCGGAGCGCCAGACAAAGACGTACCGGGGACCGGCGCCGCGGGCGGGCTGGACACCGGCGGCACGGCGGGAACCCCCTGACCCCCGGTACGCGGCTCCACGTGCTCGGCGATCACCCGGGCCAGCGTGGCGGCGGCGCCGTCGGCAGAGCGTACGGCTGCCACGCCGCTGCGTACGGTTGGGGCTACCGCCTCGGAGCCAGACCGGCGGGCCGTGGAGTCGCTGACCGCGCCGCGCAGCGCCGACACCGCGGCCTGGACCTCGGCCTCGGGGAAACCAGCCGCCAGCAGCTCGGCGATCGCACCGCCGTCCTCGCCCCGGGCGACCTGCACCGGGTCGGCAAGGCATTCGAGCGCGGCGAGCGCCAACGGCTGACCCGGGTCGGGGAAGGTACGCAGCGCGGCCGGGTAGAGCTCGCGCAGCAGATC
>JBOGDG010000347.1:0-4308 GCA_050701655.1 Micromonosporaceae bacterium | reverse complement strand
ATCCACGACAGCGGCCGCGACCGCGCCACCCAACGGGCGGTGCTGCGGCTCTACCGGGCCACCAGACAGCGGGCCGTCGACGAGTGGTCGACCCGGACGGCGGCGGCGCTGCGGGGGCTCGACGTACCGGCGCTGGTGGTGTGGGGGGCTCGGGACGCGTACCTGCCGGTGGCGCAGGCGCGGCGGCAGCGTGAGGTGTTCCCGCAGGCCGAGGTGGTGGAGCTGGCCGACAGCGGACACTGGCCGATGCTGGACAACCCGGACGGGGTGGCGCACGCGGTGCTGCCATTCCTGCGGCGGGTGGTGGGAGCTTCCGCGTACCACTGACAGAAGATGTCAGGGGTACGGCCTTAGCGTCGCCGCATGTCAGTGATTGAGCTACGGATCTACACGATCCACGAGGGCAAGCGGGACGAGTTCGTGAAGCTGTACGACGAGGTCCTGCTCCCCGCGCAGCAGAAGTACGGCATGGACGTGCTGGGGCAGTTCACCTCGCTGGACGACGACAACACGTTCGTCTGGCTGCGCCGGTACGAGTCCCAGGAGGAACGCAAGCGCAAGTGGGACGAGTTCTACGGCAGCGACCTGTGGCGCAACGAGCTGGGACCGGTCGCCAACCCGCTGATGAAGGACTCGTCGCACGTCATCGCGATCACCCCGACGCCCGGATCGGCGATCCAGTGACGGCGGCTGTGACGGCCACCGATAGCGGAGCCGGCACTGGCGGGCGGCACGACTTCGACTTCTTCCACGGGCGGTGGCGCGGGAGGCAGCGCAAGATCGTCAACATCCTGGACCGGGACTGCACCGACTGGGTGGAGTTCGACAGCGTCACCGAGTGCAGTCCGGTGCTCAGCGGGCTCGGCAACGTCGACCTGCTGCACGTCACGTCGCTGCCGCCCACCGGCGAGCCCCTGGAAGGGCTGACCGTACGGCTGTACGACCCCGCCGTCGGGGTCTGGCGGGTGTGGTGGGCTTCCTCGCGCAACCCGGGCGTGATCGACGTACCGGTGGTGGGCCGCTTCACCGACGGCGTCGGCAACCTGTACGCCGACGAGGTGGTCGGCGGCCACCTGACGCGGGTGCACTACCACTGGAAGCCCGTCTCGGAGACCGAGGCCCACTGGGAGCAGCGCTTCTCCTACGACGCCGGAGCCACCTGGACCACCAACTGGACCGCCCACTTCACCCGCGAGGCCTGACCCGGGGACACGATCTTGGGGTTGTGGCTGCCCGATGGCGCTCGCACCCAGCCACAACCCCAAGATCGCTGGGACCCCGGCTACTCGCGGTCGGTGGTACCCGTGGTGGCGGTGCCGGTCATGGCGGCGCGGGCCGGCAGGACGCTGGCCACGAGCGCGACCGCGAGGCAGGAGCCGATCACGGTTGCCATCACCGGCCAGGGGAGGCGTACGCCGATGTCGGTGTCGAAGTCGGCGTTGAGGCCGGCGGCGATGCCGAGCAGCCCGGGCCATGCCGCGAGCAGCCCCAGGCCGGTGCCGATCGCGGCGACCAGCACCGCCTCGCCGGAGACCATCCGCAGCACAGCCCGATCTGGAGTGGTACTGGCGGCTCGCCTCGACCGCGCTTGGCCTGGTGCTGCTGGCGGTCGCGGCGTACCCGATCGCCGCCTGGGCCGCCGCCCGCGCCGAGATGACCCGGGCGGTGCTCGCGCCGCGCGACGCCGAGCTGGGCAAGCGGTTGGTCGAGGTGACCCGCTCCCGGGCCCGGCTGGTCGACGCGTTCGAGTCCGAGCGGCGCCGCATCGAACGCGACCTGCACGACGGCGCCCAGCAGCGGCTGGTCGCGCTCAACGTCGCGCTGGGGCTGGCGCGGCTCGACGTGGCCGAGGATTCGCCGGCGTACCAAAGAATCGGAGAGGCGCAGCAGCAGGCCGGGCAGGCGCTCGACGAGCTGCGGGAGTTGGTGCGCGGGCTGCATCCGCAGGTGCTCACCGACCGGGGGTTGCCGGCGGCGGTCGCCGACGTGGCGGGGCGCTCCCCGGTGCCGGTCGACGTCGATGTGGCGCTGCCGAAGCGGCAGCCGGCGGGGGTGGAGGCGACGGCGTACTTCGCGGTCTGCGAGGCGCTGGCCAACGTCGCCAAGCACGCCACCGCAACCCGCGCGACGGTACGGGGCCGGCTCGACTCCGCCGCCCTGGTGATCGAGGTACGCGACAACGGCGTTGGCGGCGCCCGCCCGGCACCCGGCAGCGGGCTGTCCGGGCTGGCGGACCGGGTGTCGGTGGTGGATGGCCGGCTGTTCCTGTCCAGCCCGGCCGGCGGTCCCACCGTGGTACGCGTGGAGCTGCCGTGCGGGTAGTGCTGGCCGAGGACTCGGTGCTGCTGCGGGAAGGCGTGGCCGGGGCGCTGCGCCGGTTCGGGCACGACGTGGTCGCGGAGGTCGGCGACGCGGTCGCGCTGGAAGCCGCCGTCGCCGCCGAGAGACCCGACCTGGTGGTCACCGACGTACGGATGCCGCCCGGCTTCTCCGACGAGGGGCTCCGGGCGGCGGTGGCGCTGCGTACGGCGTACCCGGGGCTCGCCGTGGTGGTGCTCAGCCAGTACGTACAGCAGACGTACGCCGCCGAGCTGCTCGACTCCGCCGGCGGCGCGGGCGTCGGCTACCTGCTCAAGGACCGGGTCGGCGACATCACCCGGTTCGTGGACACGCTCACCGACGTCGCGGCCGGCGGCACCGTGGTCGACCCCGAGGTGGTACGCCAGCTGCTTGCCAACCGCCGCGACCCGATCCAGCGGCTCAGCCCCCGGGAGCGGGAGGTGCTCGGGTTGATGGCCGAGGGCCGGTCGAACACCGCGATCGCCGCGACGCTGGTGGTGACCGAGGCGGCGGTGGCCAAACACATCGGCTCGATCATGGCGAAACTCGATCTGCCGCCCGACGTGGACGGCCACCGCCGGGTGCTCGCGGTGCTGGCGTACCTACGAGGCTGACGCCGCGTCGCCGGCCGCGCTCAAACCAGCAGCTCGGCGCGCCAGACGTCGATCACCATGACCGGGCGCATCCCGACCGACTCGTACAGGCCGAGCGCGGGCGTGGTGTTGTTGGTGTCGACGTGCAGCAGCGTGCCGGCCCGGCCCGCCGCCGCGTCGAGCGCGAACGTACGCCGCAGCAGGTACCGCGCGTGCCCGTGCCCGCGCGCCTCGGGCAGTACGCCGATCTTGAGCACGTACCCGCAGCCCTCGTCCTCGACGAACTGGTCCGTGCACTCGCACACCGCCACCGGTTCGCCGTTATGCGACAGCACAGTCAGCTGCGCCCAGTCGAAGGTGGAGCGGGACTCGCGCAGCGCCGCCCAGTCCGCGTACGGGGTCGCCACCTCACCGAAGTGGTCGGCGAACGCCGCGGTCATCACCTCGTACCCCGCCCGGCGGGCCGCCTCGTCGGTGCCGTCGCGCAGCGTCACACCCTCTGGCGGCTCGGGCGTCGCCACCGGCCCGTCGTGGTCGATCCGCATCCGGTGGTACGTCGTACCGACGGCGAAACCGCGTGCCGAGACCAGCGCGCGGGCAATCTCGTCGCGCCGGTAGACCCCCTTGTCGATGGTCACCCGGCCGTGCCCGCGGGACCGGCCGATCTCCCTGGCCCGCCCCAGCGCCCGGTCCAGCAGCCACGTACCGACCTCGGGGTCCGGCGCCACCACGTCGACGTCCACCATGTCACCGTCGCTGCTGCCGAGCGCCCAGCCGTACCCCACGATGGCGCCGGTGCCGTCCAACACCAGCCAGCCGTCGGTGTCGAGGTTGAACCCGGGCTCGATCAGCTCGTTGCGTACGTCGTCCAGCGTGTAGTCGGCGAACCCGACGATCCGGGTGTTGTAGCCGGCGACGAACTCCAGGATCCGTGGCGCGTCGTCCAGCCTCGGTGCCCGGCTGGTGGCGCCGGCCGGCAGCGCGATGGTGTCCACGCCGTCATGCTGGACCCGGGCCGGCGCCGTGTCGACCGGATTAACCAAGGCTGTCGGACCCGGCGGCTACGGTGACCGGCATGCGGCACATCGACGTGGCGGAGCGCCGGGCCCGGTTGCTCCGGCGACACCTTCTGGCCCCTGACGAGCGAGCCGCCGACCCGGCGGAGGCGGCAGCCGGCGTGGTGGTGCTGCACGCCACCGACCCGGCCTCGGTCTACCTGCAGGCGCTGGCCCGGATGCGGGAGCCGGATGTCGCCGCTGTGGAGCGTGCGCTGTACGACGACCGCACCCTGGTCCGGATGCTCGGGATGCGCCGCACCATGTTCGTCGCGCCGGTCGGGTTGGCGCCGGTGGTGCAGGCCGCCGCCACCCGGGCG
>JBOGDG010000346.1:0-4308 GCA_050701655.1 Micromonosporaceae bacterium | reverse complement strand
GTACGTCTCCCACAGGTTGCGCAGGTTGAACAGCTTCGGCTCGAAGTCGGGGTCGTGGGAGAGCCAGCGGCTGTCGTACGGGGCGCGCAGCCGCCACAGCTCACCGGAGCCGAGCGGCACCACGACGACCGTACGCCAGCCGCTCCGCTCCGTACGGATGTCGACGATCTGCCGCCACGGCACGAACCGGGTGGTGGCGGCGCGCGCGGTGACCCGTGCCAGGCCGTGCTCGGTGGCGTCGACCCCACCGTGACGACCCCACTCGGAGAGCGCGACGAAGCCGCCGACCGCGATCAGCGGTACGAAAACCAGGTAGATCCAGGGGGAACGGGAGCCCGACAAAGCCACCCCGATCACCAGCACCGCGGCGACCAGCCCGACCCCGACACCGATCAGTACGGTGCGGCCCAGCAGCTGCCGTACCGTGGGCCGGTAGCTGGCCAACCGCCTGCCGTTCGGCATCGCCCCTCCTCAACCCGCACCCCGCCGGCCCTGTCCCCCCGGGAGCCCCTCCGCGACCGGTGGCTGCGCGCTGTGCGCCGATCGTCTCACGGTCAGCCGGCTCCGTGCTGACGACCGCGCCCACCGGGCCGCGGCGTGTTGCCGGCGCGTGACCTGAACCGATGCTCCCCCGGCTACCGTTGGACCCATGGCCGAGGTACGCAGGACCGAGGACGAGTGGCGCACCGCGCTCACCCCGCAGGAGTACCACGTACTGCGGGAAGCCGGCACCGAGCCGGCCTTCACGGGGGCGTACACCGACACCAAGACCCGCGGCGTCTACCGCTGCCGGGCCTGCGGTACGGAGCTGTTCTCCAGCGACACCAAGTTCGACTCGCACTGCGGCTGGCCGTCGTTCTTCTCCCCGCTGGCCGGCGAGCGGGTCCGCTACATCACCGACGCAAGCTTCGGCATGCAGCGCACCGAGGTCCGCTGCGCAACCTGCGACTCGCACCTGGGCCACGTCTTCGAAGGCGAGGGCTACGACACCCCCACCGACCAGCGCTACTGCATCAACTCAATCTCCCTAACCCTCGAACCCGTTTCTGAATCTTGAAATCGCAGTGTCGAATTTAGACACTGCGATTTCAAGATCGGGTCGAGAGCTTTGGGCGCGGCGAGCGCCGGTAGCGGTTAGGGGTCGAGGGGTTGGTGGCGGGCGGTACGGGTGGCGCCTACGGATGCCACCACGACGCAGCCGATCGCTAGCCACTGACCGGGCGTGAGCAGCTCGCCGAGGACTGCCAGGCCGGCTAGCGCCGCGACGGCCGGCTCCAGGCTCATCAGCACCCCGAAGACCCGGGCCGGCATCCGCCGCAGCGCCTCGATCTCCAGGGAGTACGGCACCACCGAGGAGAGCACCGCTACCGCGGCGGCGATCGCCAGCAGCTTCGCATCCCACAGCGTCGCGCCGGAGTTGGCGACGCCGAACGGGGCTACCAGCAGCGCCGCCCAGACCGTGGCCAGCGCCAGCCCCGTACCACCGGGGGTGTATTTGCCGAGCCTGGCACCGAGCAGGATGTAACCGCCCCAGCAGGCGCCGGCGACACCGGCGAGCAGCAGCCCGATCGGATCGACCCGCCCGCCGCTCTCGGTCAGCAGTACGACGCCGCCGCCGGCCAGCAGCGCCCACACCGCGTCGTACCACCGGCGGGAGCCCCCGAGCGCCACCAGCAGCGGACCCAGGAACTCGATGGTGACCGCCATCCCCAGCGGGATGCGCTCCATCGCGAGGTAGAAGCTGACGTTCATCAGCCCCAGCACGGAGCCGAACGCCACCACCACCCCGGCGGTACGCAGCTCCAGCTTCCACTTCGGACGCCAGAGCGCGAGCAGCAGCAGCCCGGCGAACACCAGCCGCAGCGTCACCACCCCGAGCGGGCTGGTGAATTCATACAGCTGCTTGGCGAGCGCGGCGCCGACCTGCACGCTGACCACCCCGCCGAGCACCAACGCCGGGGGCGGTACGGCACCGAACAGCCGATCGAGAGGCACCCCAAAACGGTACGGGTCGCCACCTCGGACCACACCTGAGTTTCCCCGGCTCCGCCGTGCCGCCGCCACGGGCTGTGACGAGTATCCCGGTTCCGGTTGCCGAGCCGGGCCGGCAGGCGCAGGCTCGGGGACGGACATAGCCGCACCTCAGAGGGGGGATCATGGCGGTCTGCGAAGTCTGCGGCAACGACTATTGGATGGCGTTCGAGATCCGCACCATGGGCGGGGAGCAACACACCTTCGACTCGTTCGAGTGTGCGATCCACAAGCTCGCGCCGGTCTGCGAACACTGCGAGTGCCGCATCGTCGGCCACGGCGTCGAGGCCAACGGCCGGTTCTTCTGCTGCGCGCACTGCGCCCGGGAGAGCGGTGTGGCGCACAGCGAGGAGCTACGCGACACGGTCGGCGCCCACCCGGGCTGAGCCACCCGAGTCCAGCGACGGCGGCCGGGGCAGAATCGGGGGTGTGAGCGACTTCCAGATCCACGCCTCCCGGTTCACCGACCTCGACCCCACGACCCTGTACGCCCTGCTGAAGCTCCGGGTGGACATCTTCGTGGTGGAGCAGAGCTGCCCGTACCCGGAGCTGGACGGACGGGACACCGAGCCGGGCAGCTGGCACATCTGGGCGGACGCGGACGGCGTACCGCTGGGGTATCTGCGGGTGCTCGACGACCCGGACGGGGTGGCCCGGATCGGCCGGGTCTGCACCGCGGCCGCCGGCCGGGGGCGCGGCGTCGCTGGGCGGCTGCTGGAGTGTGCCCTGGACGAGATCGGGCCGCGCGCCAGCCGGCTCGACGCGCAGAGTCACCTGGCCGGCTTCTACGGCCGGTACGGCTACTCCCCCACCGGCCCCGAGTTCCTCGAGGACGGCATCCCGCACGTACCGATGGCGCGCCCGACCCCGGCCGGGACCACCGCGAGCGCTACGGCAGCGCCGCGATGAGCTCGGCGATGTCGCGCCGGCGACCCGTGTAGAACGGCACCTCTTCGCGTACGTGCAGCCGCGCCCGGGAGGCGCGCAGGTCCCGCATCAGGTCGACGATGCGGTGCAGCTCGTCAGCCTCGAAGGCGAGCAGCCACTCGTAGTCGCCGAGCGCGAAGCTGGCCACCGTGTTGGCCCGTACGTCGGGGTAGCCGCGCGCCATCCGGCCGTGCTCGGCGAGCAGCTCCCGGCGCTCGGCGTCGGGCAGCAGGTACCAGTCGTACGAGCGGACGAACGGGTACACGCACAGGTACGCCTTCGGCTCCTCGCCCCCCAGGAACGCCGGGATGTGGCTCTTGTTGAACTCCGCCGGCCGGTGCAGCGCCATCGACGACCACACCGGGGTCAGGTGCCGCCCCAGCGTGCTGCGGCGCAGCAACCCGTACGCGTCCTGCAGCGCGTCAGAGCTGGCCGAGTGCCACCACACCATCAGGTCCGCGTCGGCGCGCAGCCCGGACACGTCGTACGTGCCGCGTACCACCACGTCCTTGCCGGCGAGCTGCTCGAACAGCTGTGTGGTCTCCGAGGCCACGCCGTCGCGGATCGCCGGCAGCGGCGAGGACGCCTTGAACACCGACCACAGGGTGTAGCGGACGGTGTCGTTGATTTCCTTGATCCGGGCGGCGTTGGGGTTGCTCATACGTCCGATTGTTTCAGGCTGGCAAGCAGCGCTGCCGCCGCGGTCTGCCCGGAGCGGATACAGGCCGGGATCCCCACCCCGTCGTACGCCGCGCCGCACACCGCGAGCCCCCGCACCTGCGCGACCGTGGAGCGGATCCGGCGTACCCGGTCGGGGTGGCCGACGGCGTACTGCGGGAGCGCCCCGCCCCAGCGGGTCAGCCTGCTGGCGACCGGGGTGGTGGTGAGGCCGGTGAGGGCGGCGATGTCTTGCGTGGCGGCGGCGATCAGCTCGGCGTCGTCGCGCTGCAGGGTCGCCTCCTCGCCGTACCGGCCGATCGAGGCCCGGACCACCGTGCCGCCGAGGTGGGCCCACTTCTGCGAGGAGAAGGTGAGCGCCTTGACCGTGCGGCCCTCAACCTCCGGCACCAGGACGCCGCTGCCGGGCGGCAGCGACCCGCCCGGGTACACCAGGGTGGCGATCGCCATGCTGGCGTAGTCGATGCCGGCCAGCTCGGTCGCCGCCCACGGCGCGATCTCGCGCAGCAACGGCGCCGCCTTCGATGCCGGCACCGCCACCACCACGCCGTCCGCCGCCAGCACCGTTGGGGCCGGCACCGGGCCTGCCACCAGTTCAAACCCTTCGTGGGTACGCCGCAGCTCGTGCACCGGCAGCCCCAGCCGCAGCCGCGCCCCGGACGCCGCCAGTAC
>JBOGDG010000345.1:0-4320 GCA_050701655.1 Micromonosporaceae bacterium | reverse complement strand
GGGTCTACCAGCTCCAGTCCTACCCGCACGGCAGACTCGACTCACTCGCCGCCAGCCCGCATCAGCTCGCCGTCATCGATCTCGCCCGCGATGCTTCTACCAGCTACTTCACCCGAAGGGAGGTACGCGAGCTGCAGCGCCGCGGCAAGCGGGTGCTGGCGTACTTCGAGATCGGCTCGATCGAGGACTTCCGCCCTGAGTATCCCGCGGTGCGCGACCACGAGCTGACCCTCAACGAGTGGCCGGACTGGCCGGGCGAGTACTTCGTCCGGTACTGGGAGCGCGACTGGTGGGACCTCACGGTACGGCCGCGGCTCGATCAGGCGATCGCCGCCGGATTCGACGGGGTCTATCTGGACACGCCGCTGGCGTACGAGGAAATTGATCTGAAACGGGTGCCGGGTGAAACGCGGGAAACACTCGGTCGCAAGATGGTCGATCTGATTGTGAAGATCAGTCGGTACGCCAAATCCACGCGAAAAGGATTCTGGGTCTTCCCGCAGAATTCCCCCGAGCTGGCGCGCTATTCCGGGTACACGGCGGCGATCGACGGCATCGGCATGGAAGAGCTGTTCTTTCTCGCCACCGACGAGGCGTGCACCCAGGACTGGTGCGCGGAGAACCTCGCCGCGACCCGCAAGCTGCGCGACGCCGGCAAGTTGGTGCTCGCCGTGGACTACGCGGAGCGCTCCGGCAACGTCACGGCGGCCTGCCGCCGCTACCGCGAGGAACGCTTCGTCGGCTATGTCACCGGCGTCGAGCTGGACGACATCAGACCACACTGCACAGGAGGCTGAGGATGGACGGTCCCACGCCGGGGTTCACCCGGATCGGCGTGATCGGGATGGGGTACGTGGGGCTCACCCTGACCGCCGCGCTGGCCCGCCAGGGCTTCACCGTGTACGGAGTGGACACCCAGCCGGCGGTGCTGGAGCGGCTGGCGCGGGGCGAGCCGCACATCTTCGAACCGGGTATCGACGAGGTGTTCGCCGCGTACGCCGGCACCCGGATCCTGGTCGGCCCGGAGCTGCCGGACGAGCCGGTCGACGCGGCGGTGCTGTGCGTGTCGACCCCGGTCGACGAGGAAAGCCACGAGCCGTACCTGAAGAACCTCGCCGCCGGCGCCGAGCACGTGGCGCAGCGCTGCGGCCCAGAGACCCTGGTGGTGGTGCGCAGCACCGTGCCGGTCGGCACCAGCCGCGCCGTGGTGCTCCCGCCGCTGGTCGACGCGTGGGGCGAGGGCAACGTCAAGCTGGTGATGGCGCCGGAGCGCACCATCCAGGGGCAGGCGCTGCGCGAGCTGGTGGAGCTGCCGCAGGTGCTCGGCGGGCTCGACGCGGCCAGCCGGGCGGCCGGTCTGGAGTTCTTCGGCGGACTGGCCCGGCACCTGGTGCCGGTGTCGACGCTGGAGACCGCGGAGCTGGTGAAGCTCACCAACAACTGCCATACCGACGTCATCTACTCCTTCGGCAACGAGGTCGCGATGCTCGCCGAAGGGCTCGGGCTCGACCCCCTCGAGGTGATCCGGGCGACCAACCTGGACTACCCGCGCCCCGACATCGCCAAGCCGGGGTACGTCGGCGGCGGCTGCCTGTCGAAGGACCCGTACATCCTGCTCAGCACCGGCGAGCGCGCCGGCCACACACCACGCCTGGTGGCCGAGGCGCGCGGCCTGAACGAGCGGCTGCCGGTGCACGTCGCCGAGCGGGTGGTGGAGCAGCTGGGAGAGGGCCGGACGTTGCTGGTGCTGGGGTGGGCGTACAAGGGATGGCCACCCACGGACGACATGCGTGGCACGCCGATCGCGGCGATGATGCCGCTCTTCCAGCGCGCCGGGCTGCGCGTGCTGGGGCACGACCCGCTGGTCTCCGAGCGGGTGATCCGGGAGTACGGCGGCGTGCCGGTGCCGCTGGCGGACGGGTTCGCCGAGTCCGATGCCGTGCTGGTGATCACCGACCACCCCGACTACCGGTCGATGGAGCTGGCGCCGCTGCTGTCCGGCGGCCGGGTCCGGCTGGTGTACGACTCCTGGCGGATCCTCGACGAGGCAGAGGTACGCCGGCACGGCGCCGCGTACGCCGGCATCGGCTACGAAGCGACGAAGCCGCTCGGGACGGAAGTGGCGCGGTGAGCGAGCTTGCGAGCGAATGGCTGGCATTGTGTGTGCGCGAAGCGCCGCCCGAGCGAAGCGAGGGTGTGCGGTGAGCGCGCTGGTGCTGGGCGGGGCCGGGTTCATCGGGTTGCACCTGACGCGGCGGCTGCTCGCCGACGGGCACGAGGTGACGATCGTCGACGACTTCTCCCGGGGTCGCGACGACCCGGAGCTGGCGGCGGTCCGGCCGCACGTCGCGCTGGTGCACGCCGACCTGACCGACCCGTCGGCGTACGCCGAGCTGCCCCGCGCCGACCACGTCTACCTGCTCGCCGCCGTGGTCGGGGTACGCAACGTCGAACGCGACCCGGCCCGGGTGATGCGGGTGAACACCCTGGTCACCCAGCAGCTGCTGGACTGGATCGCGCCGCCGCAGCGGCTGTTCTTCGCGTCCACCAGTGAGGCGTACGCGGGCGCGGTCACCGCCGGTGTCGCGACGGTGCCGACCGCGGAGGACGTACCGCTGCTGGTGGCGGACGTGGCGGCACCGCGGTTCGCGTACGCGATCAGCAAGCTCTGGGGTGAGGCGGCGGTGATCCACGCCGCGACCGCGAAGGGCTTCGGGTACGTCATCGGCCGCTTCCACAACGTGTACGGCCCCCGGATGGGCGCCGACCACGTGGTGCCTGAGCTGGCGCTGCGCGCGATGTCCGGCGAGGATCCCTTCACGGTGTACGGCACCGACCAGTTCCGCGCGTTCTGCTACGTCGCCGACGCCGCCGACGCGATGGTGCGGCTGATGCGGTCACCGGGGGCGCACGGGGAGATCGTGCACATCGGCAACGACACCGAGACCAACATCGGGGACCTCGCCAAGCTGGTGCTGCGGGTGGTCGGCGTGGATCCGGCGCTGCGTACCGAGCCGGCGCCCGCCGGATCGGTGGCCCGCCGCTGCCCCGACCTCGCCAAGCTCCGCGCGCTGACCGGGTACGAGCCGACCGTCCCGCTCGAGGAGGGGGTACGCCGTACCGCCGAGTGGTACCGGAACCACTGGCGGCCCTGACATGGGGGAGGAGTACGAGATGCCACCGGGAGAGATCGCGTTCTACTACGGCGCGGGCGAGCTGGAGCGGCTCAGCCGGTATCGGCGGGTGGTGCTGCAGGGCGAGTTCTACACCGCCGGCGAGCTGGCGCGGCTGCGTGAGGCGGGCGTACAACCGCTGTGTTATCTCAGCCTGACCGAGGACGCGGGGCCGGCCGCACCGTGGCAGCTGGCGGAGCGCAACCCGGACTGGGGCAGCGCCTTCGTCGAGGTCGGCGACCCGCGCTGGGTGGCGCACGTGATCGAGCAGGCGCGCGACGGGCTCGCCAAGGGGTTCCACGGGCTGTTCCTCGACACCCTCAACATCGAGCTGACGCATCCGCAGCTGGTGCCGCACCTGCTCACCCTGGTGGCGGCGCTGCGGGAGGAGACGTACCCGGCGTACCTGCTGGCCAACCGCGGGTTCGGGCTGCTGCCGCGGCTCGGCGACCTGGTCGACGGGGTGCTGTTCGAGTCGTTCTCCGCCCGCTGGACCGACGACGGAGGCTACGCCCCGTGGCCGCCCGACACGCTCGAGGTACACGCCCAGTACGCCGAGCGGCTGCTGCGGCTTGACGTCGATGTGTACGTCCTCGACTACGCCGACACCGCGCCGCTCGCCGAGTTCGCCCGGCTGCGCGCCCGCCAGTTCGGCATCCCGTGCTTCGTCAGCGACCGCGCGCTGAGCCGGCTGTAGCCGCCGGGCCCGCGTCACCCGGCTGGCGCGGGCCCGGCTCCGACACGGGGCTAGCGGGGGGCTAGGCCGGGGCCAGGGACGGGTCGGACCAGGCCAGCTCGGCGGACTCGGCGAGGCTGTAGATCGGGGCCCACCCCAGCGCGGTCGCGGAGTGCCCCAGATCGGCGGCGATCCAGTCCACCCCCGGGGAGCGCGACGACGGGGCGTCGGACTCGGTGACGATCCCGGTGAAGCCGGCGGCGTCGGCCAGCAGCCGGACCAGCGTACGGGCGGTGGCGGCGGTGCCGCTGCCGACGTTGCACACCACCCGGCGCGGGGTCGGGGCGAACGCCGCCGCCACCACCGCGGCCGCCACGTCCCGTACGTCGACGAAGTCCCGGTACGCGCCCAGCGGCCCAAGCCGGATCTGGTGCGCGCCGTCGGTCAGCGCGCGGCGCAGCTCCCGAATGG
>JBOGDG010000344.1:0-4330 GCA_050701655.1 Micromonosporaceae bacterium | reverse complement strand
GTGGCCGGGCCGTCCCGGTGCCGGCGCCGCCGGCGCAGGAACCGCCGGGTGCGGGGCGAGGTCTCGTCGGCGTACACCTGGTCGCCGAGCAGCAGCAGGTAGTCCGGCCAGGGCGCGTCCCCGGCGGCGAGCTCGGTGGCGTACGTGTCCAGCGCGTCCGGGGGATAAGCATTACCCGTGGTGTACGGCGACGCCTCCCGGCAGGAGCCGAACACCAGCCGTGCCGGGCCGCCCGGCACCGGGGTACGGATCCGGCTCGCCGGAAACCGGGTACCGGGCTCCGGCCACACCGGCGAGTCGTCCAGCTGTACCTGGTAGGGCGTCTCCGTACCGGGGACGAGCCCGTCGACCACCACCAGCGCGTAGTGGTGCCCGAAGGCAGTGAGGGTGTGGGTACGCCCGCTCCCAGCGCCTGCGGTGACCGTGACCTCACACGGCGCGTCGGTCTGCAGCCACAGCGTCGCGCGGTGCGGATCCACCCAGCGCAGCACCGGGCCGAGCAACAGACGAGCCATCCCCGCAGTCTGCCCCACGCACGTACCGCCGGTCGCCCGGAGTCACCGCGATCCGGTCAGTCGTTGTAGAGCTCGTACAGGATGTAGTCGGGGCCGGTGCCGCGGTCCACCGTCGTGATCTCGGCGGAGTAGCCGCCCGCGCCGCCCGGCGGGTAGTACGTGGTGACCACGTCGTCGTCGTGACGCGACACGAGGGTTTTCGTCTTGCCGTCGCCGAAGCTGCCCTGCTTGACGTAGCCCGCCGCGACCCGGTCGACGTCGGCGCCCTCGTCCACCGCCAGGATCACGTGGAAGCCACCGGTCCCGCTGCCGACGCCGTACTGGGCGAGCAGCTGGCTGCCCTCCAGCAGCGGGAAGTCCTCGTAGTCGTCGACGTGCTTGTTGTTCGGCATGGCGAGCGGCTCGCCGGCTCGCGGCCGGTCCCGCGCCGGCTCCGGCGTGGGTACGTCGCCGGTGAACGGCTCGCGCCGGTTGTCCCTGGCCGGGACGAGACCGGGTACGAGAGACCCGGCTACCGAAGGAGCCGGGTCTCTCGGCTCCACACCCCCGGCTGCCGAAGGAGCCATCTGCGGCGGCTCCGGCTTCTCGGTCGGGTGGTTGGTCGGGTGCTTGATCTGCACGTGCAGCACGTAACGGCCGGTGACGTCACCGGGCGCGTTGTCCAGCCACAGGTCGGCGACGGTGTCCCGGCCCGTGGTCATCGTGCCCTCCCAATACAGCGCGCAGCCGAACCCGATGACCTCGTCCAGACCGCACCCGTTGCCACGTGGTGAGGGCTGCTCGGGCTCCAGGATCCGCTGCGCCACCTGCGACACATACGCGTTCCAGACCCCGAGCACGTCTTGGTCGGTCACGAGGATCACCGCTTCCCAGTACGAGCTCGCGGGCGACGCGAGATCGGTGTCACCGCGTACCACCGGCCCCACCAGGCTCGACCCCTCGACCACGGTGAAGCCGTCCCGCAGCGCGGTGCCCGGGCCGGAGAGGTGCGCGGCCAGCAGGGTGTCCTCGCCGGGCGGCGTGGCGCGGTCGCGGAACACGGTCACCCATACCGTGACCAGAAGCAGCACCACCACGACCGGTGCGGCGAACAGGGCGATGCGTCGTTTCATCCGGGTACCGTACCCCTCCGGGGGAACGGTAGCCGGCCCCGTCGAGCGAGACGTTCAGCTCGCCGGCGGCGGGCTGATCCGGTGCACGTTGCTCTGTTGCCGATGTTGATAGTCTGTAGAGACGATGTACATCGTGTACGGAGGTGTCCTATGTCGTTGACCCAGATCGACCTCGACGAGGAGGCGCTCGCCGAGGCGATGCGGCTGTCCGGCGCGCGTACCAAGAAGGAGACCGTCAACCTCGCGCTCCGCGAGTACGCCGAGCGCCACCGCCGGATCGCGGACCTTGAGAAATACCGGGAGTACGCCAAGGACTGGGACTACGAAGGCTGGAAGCGCGCCCACGATGCCGACAAGGAAGCGTACCGGTGATCCGGTACCTACTCGACTCCTCGGCGCTCTGGCGGCTGATGCGTAACTCGGAGCTCGACGCCATGTGGGACCCCGTCGTCGGCGAGGGCGCGGTGGGCTCGTGCCATGCGCAGCGGGCGGAGTTCCGCCGGTCGGCGCGCGACTTCAACGAGTACGAGCGGATCGCCGGCATGTACGACGCGCTCTACCCGGACGTACCGATGCCGAAGACCGCCTGGCGGTGGGTCGAGTCGGCGCAGTACCGGCTGCTGCGGGCCGGTGCCCACAAGTCGATGTCGGTGGCCGACCTGCTGATCGCGGCGACCGCGGCGTACCACGGGCTGACCGTGCTGCACGACGATAACGACTTCGTCACCGCCACCCGGATACTCACCGACGTACGGGAGCGATGCGTCCACGACTCACCGTCCGGGTGAGGCGATCCCGCAAGGTCAGGCCGGCGGCGGTGGGCTGATCCGGTGCAGGTCCAGGGTGTCGGGGATCGGGGCGAGGCCCGGGCCGCCGTCGGACACCCAGCTCGTCACATCGTCGAGCGCGGCGTCGGAGAGCACGAAGCCGAGCCAGGTGGCACGGCCGGCGCCGCGCCGGCCGGCGTTCGACGGCAGCACCACCAGCACGTTGGAGTCCCCGCACGGGCCGAGACAGTCGACGGTACGCACCGCGCCGGCGCCCAGCCGCGTACGGAGAGTACGCAGCTGGGCGTCGTGGTCGACGTCGGGGTGTTTGCGCCGCGTACCGCAGCAGCAGCCGCGGCACACCACCACCCGGGAGGTAACCCCGGTCACCCGGCCGGGGCGGTGGCCGGGGCCGCCACGGTACGCCGGGAGGCGTACCCGGTGAGCAGGCCGAAACCGGCGCCGATCCCGGACCAGAGCAGCAGCATCGAGGCGGCCGAGAGCAGCCGGAAGTCCCACAGCGGCTGCGCCGCCACCTCGATCGGGTCCGGGTTGTCCGGCAGCAGGAACAGCGCCAGGAAGCCCAGCACCACGATCCCGGTCGCCGCCAGCTGGCGCGCCGGCTCGGGGACGCCGCGGTGGGCGAGCTGCCGCGCCGCCGCGTACGCCAGCGCCACCGCCACGATCCCGATCGCGATCGCCGCGACCCAGGACCGGGTACGCAGGTCCACGGTCGCCGGATCGCCCACCCCGGGCGGGTTCGCCGGATAGCGCAGGTACGGCAGCGCGTACACCGCCAGGAAGCCGGCGCCGGCCAGCCGCAGCGAGCGCCGCCACGGGTCGGCGCCGGGGTCGGCGCGGTGCAGCGCGGCGTACACCAGCGAGAACAGCACACCGAACGCGATGCCGGCGGCGATCATGCCGACCAGCAGTCCGAGGTGCTGGGTGTCGCGGGTGAACACCTCGACGGCGTGCTCCTCGCCCGCTTCGTGCGCCCGGGCGGCCTCGTACGCGATCGCGCGGTCGATCACCGGCTCGGCGACCAGGAACCCGAAGCCGGCGGCGAGCGCACCGCCGCCGGCACCGGCGAGGACTCCACGGCCGAGTACGGGAAGGATGCCCGTCATCAGTGGCAGGTCACGCCGGACAGGTGCCGGGCGTCGTGGGCGAACTCGTGCACGTAGTTGGCGTCGAACGAGATCGCGCCCAGCAGCGGCGCCAGCAGCGCGCCCTGGTCCAGGAAGACCGCGTAGAGAGTGAGGAGGGCCAGCGCGACCGCCGTACCCACGATGAGAATGTCACGCACCGGGCGCCACGCCAGCCGCCTGCTCGCCGGAACCGTCACCATGCTCATGACCGTGTCTCCTTCCCGGGGTCATCCCGCCCCGTGTACAGGAGGACGACGGGTCAGTGTCCTGACTTCCGGATCGACGCTCGGTCCTCGGCCTTCCCACCTGGTATGGCAGTGGCTGTCGAAGTGGAGGACGAGCTTCCCGGTCACAGTGGCGGGACCGTCCCGGATTCACACCGGGTTCCTGCGCACCGTCGCCTCAATTGTTCAGTTGGTGACCATGAGGATTCCGTGTCGGGACCGTCGCGGTCAACCGGCGCTCCGATTGCCAACGTCACACAGATGGGGAAACGAGGGGTTACCCGTGTCCGTCCATCGCCGTCCTTGAGGATCCCGGACCCGGACTTAGCCGGTGGTGCTCACCGGTCCGCGCTGGCCCACTTCACCACCGTCACCGGCCGGTCGGTGTTCTGACCGCGCGGTGACGCGAGCAGGCTGAGCGCCGGGGGACAGGCCGGGCGCTCAGCCGTGTCTCCGATCACCACTTCGGGTACGTCAGCGTGCGCGAACCGTGGCGTCGCGGACGGACGCGAGCGCACGCATGGAAGGATCGGGGCATGGAGTACGTGGTCATCGCCGTGATCG
>JBOGDG010000343.1:0-4351 GCA_050701655.1 Micromonosporaceae bacterium | reverse complement strand
ACCGGGCGGCTTCCGCAACGGGACGCTCGTGTCCGGCCAGCGCGCTCATCGTAAGAAGGGTAGAACGCGTCGATGTCAACCCTGCCGGCAGGGTGAGCGGGGATCGTCACTCGCGCTCGAGCGGCGCTGGGTAGGGTCATGGCTGGGTTTCGCAGGGAGTCGCCCCCGTACAACCGTTTCCATCAACCACACCCCAAGCCCGAAGCGAGGTCTGCAAGTGACCGAGACCGACATCCGCCTCGACTGGTCGGATCTGGACCGGCGCGCGGTCGACACCGCGCGCGTGCTCGCCGTCGACGCCGTGGAACAGGCCGGCAACGGCCACCCCGGCACCGCGATGTCGCTGGCGCCAGCGGCGTACCTGGTGTTCCAGCGGATGATGCGGCACGACCCGTCGGACCCGCAGTGGGCCGGCCGGGACCGGTTCGTGCTCTCCTGCGGCCACTCCAGCCTCACCCTCTACGTACAGCTCTACCTCTCCGGGTACGGGCTGCAGCTCGACGACCTGCGGTCGCTGCGGCAGTGGGGCTCGCTCACCCCGGGCCACCCCGAGTACGGCCACACCGCGGGTGTGGAGACCACCACCGGGCCGCTCGGCCAGGGGCTGGCGAACGCCGTCGGGATGGCGATGGCGGCGCGCCGCGAGCGCGGCCTGCTCGACCCCGACGCCGCACCCGGCGAGAGCCCGTTCGACCACCACGTGTACGTGTTCGCCTCCGACGGCGACATCGAAGAGGGCATCACGCACGAGGCCAGCGCGCTCGCCGGCCACCAGCAGCTCGGCAACCTGATCGTGCTCTACGACGACAACCACATCTCGATCGAGGACGACACCGCGGTCGCGCTGTCGGAGAACGTGGCGGCGCGGTACGAGGCGTACGGCTGGCACGTACAGTCCGTGGACTGGACCGCGGGTGGCGAGTACCGCGAGGACGTCGACGGGCTACACGCCGCGCTGCGGGCGGCGAAGACGGAGACCGGCAGGCCGTCGTTCATCGCGCTACGTACGGTGATCGGCTGGCCTGCGCCGAACAAGCAGAACACCGGCAAGATCCACGGCTCCGCGCTCGGCGGCGACGAGGCGGCGGCGACCAAGCAGCTGCTCGGCTTCGACCCCGACACCGCCTTCGACGTCGACGGCGAGGTGCTGGCGCACGCGCGTGAGGTCGCCGAGCGGGGCGCCAAGGCGCGCGTCGAGTGGCAGACCGGGTTCGACTCGTGGGCGGCGGCCAACCCGGAGCGCAAGGCGCTGTTCGACCGGCTAGCCACCCGTACCCTCCCGGAAGGCTGGACCGAGGCGCTGCCGAGCTTCCCCGCCGACCCGAAGGGCATGGCGACCCGGAAGGCCTCCGGCACGGTGCTCAACGCGCTCGCCGGCCCGCTGCCGGAGCTGTGGGGCGGCTCGGCGGACCTGGCGGAGAGCAACAACACCACGATGAAGGGCGAGCCGTCGTTCCTGCCCGCCGAGCACTCCACCAAGGAGTTCAGCGGCAACCCGTACGGCCGGATCCTGCACTTCGGGGTACGCGAGCACGCGATGGGCGCGATCGGCAACGGCATCGCGCTGCACGGCGGCACCCGCCCGTACCTGGGCACGTTCCTGGTGTTCAGCGACTACATGCGCCCGGCGGTACGGCTCGCCGCGCTGATGAAGCTGCCCACCATCTACGTGTGGACGCACGACTCGATCGGGCTCGGCGAGGACGGCCCGACCCACCAGCCGATCGAGCACCTGGCGGTGCTACGCGCCATCCCCGGCCTGGACGTGGTACGCCCCGCCGACGCCAACGAGACCGCGGTCGCGTGGCGGCAGGCCCTCGAGCACACCGACCGCCCCACCGCGCTCTGCCTGACCCGGCAGAACCTCCCGGTGCTGCCCGCCGAGCAGGTGGCCGGCGCGGCCCGTGGTGGCTACGTGCTGAAGGACAGCGACGGGACACCGCAGGTGATCCTGATCGCAACCGGCAGCGAAGTGCAGCTCGCGGTTGCCGCCGCCGAGAAGCTGGCCGAGGCCGGGGTCGCCGCGCGAGTGGTGTCGATGCCGTGCCGCGAGTGGTTCGACGCCCAGGACGCCGGGTACCGCAATGATGTGCTGCCACCCGCGGTACGCGCTCGGGTGTCGGTGGAGGCTGGGATCGCCATGCCATGGCGGGACCTGGTCGGCGACGCCGGCGAGTCGGTCAGCATCGAGCACTTCGGTGCCAGCGCGCCGTACGCGACGCTGTTCGAACAGTTCGGCATCACCACCGACGCGGTGGTCGCCGCCGCCCAGCGCAGCATCCAGAACGCCGCCAACTGAATCCAGGAGACACCACTCATGACGGACCGACTCGCAGCCCTGTCCGCCGCCGGCGTGGCGGTGTGGCTGGACGACCTGTCCCGGCAGCGGCTGGCCAGCGGCAACCTCGACCAGCTGCGCCGTGAGAAGCACGTGGTCGGGGTGACCACCAACCCGACGATCTTCGCCAAGGCGCTCGCCGACTCCGCCGAGTACGCCGACCAGCTGCACGACCTCGCGGTGCGCGGCCTCGGCGTCGAGGAGGCGACCCGGTTGCTGACCTGCTACGACGTACGGTGGGCGTGCGAGACGATGCGCCCGGTGTACGACGCCACCGGCGGCCAGGACGGCCGGGTGTCGATCGAGGTGGACCCGCGGCTCGCCTTCGACACCGAACAGACCGTCGCCGAGGCGAAGGGCCTGTGGTGGCTGGTCAACCGCCCCAACCTGTACGTCAAGATCCCGGCCACCCTGGAGGGGTTGCCGGCGATCACCCGTACCCTTGCCGAGGGGATCAGTGTCAACGTCACGCTGATCTTCAGCCTGGACCGGTACGACGCGGTGATGGACGCGTTCCTCGCCGGGCTGGAGCAGGCGAAGGCCAACGGACACGACCTGTCCACGATCGCGTCGGTCGGCTCGTTCTTCGTCTCGCGGGTCGACACCGAGATCGACGCCCGGCTCGAGAAGCTGGACGGCTCCGCGAAACAGCTCGCCGGCAAGGCGGCGATCGCCAACGCGCGGCTGGCGTACCAGCGGTACGAGAAGGTCTTCTCCTCCGAGCGCTGGAAGGCGCTCGCCGACGCCGGTGCCCGTCCGCAGCGTCCGCTCTGGGCGTCCACCAGCACCAAGAACCCGGAGTACCGCGACGTGATGTACGTCGAGGACCTGATCGCACCGGGGATCGTCAACACCATGCCGGCGCCGACCATCGACGCGTATGTCGACCACGGTGAGACCCAGCCCGACACCGTCACCGGTAACTACGCCGACGCGCAGCGGGTATGGGACGACCTCGCCGCCGCCGGGGTCGACCTGGACGACGTGGTGGAGGTGCTGGAACGCGAAGGCGTGGACAAGTTCGCGGCAAGCTGGCAGGAGCTGCTGGACTCGGTGCGGCAGCAGCTGGACGCGGCCGGGGCCCGGCAGTGACCGTGGAGGCCGCCGCCGGCCTCGCGGTGACCGGGGCGGAGGACGTACCGGGCGCGACCGAGGCCCGGCAGCGGCTGGTGGCCGGCGGCGTACCGGGGAAGCTGGCGGCGAAGGATCCGACGCTGTGGGGGCCGGAGGCGGCCGAGGTGGCGAAGACCCGGCTCGGCTGGCTGGACACGTTCACCCGGAGTCGGGAGCTGCTGCCCCGGCTGACGGCGCTGCGCGAGGAGCTGGCCGCCGAGGGCGTCGACCACGTGGTGCTGGCCGGGATGGGCGGCTCGTCGCTGGCGCCGGAGGTGATCACCCGGACGCTGGACGTACCGCTGACGGTGCTGGACACCACCGACCCGCACCAGGTCGGCGCCGCGCTGGCGGACCGGCTGGAGCGCACCGTACTGGTGGTGGCGAGCAAGTCCGGCTCCACCGTGGAGACCGACAGCCACCGCCGGGCGTACGCGCAGGCGTTCACCGACGCCGGGATCGACCCGGCGAGCCGGCTCGTCGTGGTGACCGACCCCGGCTCACCGCTGGCGGAACGCGCGGAGGCCGAGGGCGCCCGCGCGGTGTTCCTCGCCGACGCCGAGGTGGGCGGGCGGTACAGCGCGCTGACGGCGTTCGGGCTGGTCCCGAGCGCGCTCGCCGGGGTCGACGTGGCCGAGCTGCTCGACCAGGCCGCCGCGTTGGCGGCCTCGCTCGAGGCCGCCGACGACAACCCCGCGCTGGCGCTCGGCGCTGCCCTGGGGGCGGCCGCCTCCGGCGGGCGGGACAAGCTCGCGGTAGCCGGAGACGGCAGCGGCATCGTCGGGCTGGGCGACTGGATCGAACAGCTGATCGCCGAGTCCACCGGCAAGGACGGCCGGGGCATCCTGCCGGTGGTGCTGGAGGCGCCCGACTCCCCCGGCGGCTCCGGGACCGACGTAC
>JBOGDG010000342.1:0-4363 GCA_050701655.1 Micromonosporaceae bacterium | reverse complement strand
GGATCAAGGTCGGCTTCATCGGGATGACCCTGGAGGGCACCCCGGAGATCGTCACCCCGACCGGGATCGAGCACCTCGACTTCCTCGACGAGGCCGACACCGCCAACCGGTACGCCAACGAGCTGCGCAGACAGCACGGCGTACGGGCGATCGTGGTGCTGCTGCACGAGGGCGGCGCGCAGACGTCCCCCTTCGGGATCAACGGCTGCAACGGGGTCTCCGGCCCGATTGTGGATATCGTCGGCCGGACCTCCAAGCAGGTGGACCTCTTCGTCACCGGTCACACCCATCAGCCGTACAACTGTGTGATCGACGGGCGGCCGGTGACCAGCGCCCAGTCGTTCGGGCGGCTGATCACCGACATCGACATGAAGCTGGACCGCAAGACCAAGGACGTCTCCAGCGTGACGGTCAACAACCGGATCATCACCCAGACCGTAGACAAGGCGACTGACGTTTCCGGCCTGATCGCCAAGTACGACGAGATCGCAGGCCCGCTGCGGGACAGGGTGATCGGTCAGGCGTCGGCGCTGCTGTCGCGCGACCCGAACACCGCCGGTGAGTCGCCGCTGGGTGACATCATCGCGGACGCCCAGCTGGAGGCGACTGCGCCCGCTGACAAGGGCGGCGCGGTCGCGGCGTTCATGAACCCGGGCGGCATCCGGGCCGACTTCGACGCCGGTGACGTCACGTACGGCGAGGCGTTCACGGTGCAGCCGTTCGGCAACTCGCTGGTCACGATGACGCTGACCGGGGCGCAGCTCGACACCCTGTTGGAGGAGCAGTGGTGCGAGCAGGCCCGGCCACGGATCCTGCAGCCGTCGGCGGGCTTCACGTACACCTGGGACAACGCCGCGCCGGACTGCGAGAAGGTCGACCCGGCCAGCATCAAGCTCAACGGCGTGACGGTGGACCCGGCCGGTAGCTACCGGATCACGGTCAACTCGTTCCTGGCGGCCGGCGGCGACTCGTTCGGGGTGCTGCCGGACGGCACCGACCGGCTCGGCGGCGACATCGACCTGGACGCGCTGGAGGCGTACTTCGTGGCGCACTCGCCGGTCGGCCCCGGCCCGCAGGACCGGATCACCCGGCTCAACTGACACGGGCGACTGCCCCGGGTGTACGTCGCCCGGGGCAGTCACCGCGATCGGCTTGTGAGTGGCGGGGGTCGATCATGCGCTCGATCGGGTACGGCGGCGGGCGGCGCGGCGTTCCCGGGACAGCTCGGTGAGGTACGAGCGGAAGTCGACCTGGATGGTGTGGCGCTTGGAGGCGACGTACCGCTTCGCGACCTGCCGGTCGTAGTCGGCGATCGACTCGCGCATCTCGGCCTCGGAGGGCAGCGCCGCGGTGCCGTCGAGCAGGTCGGCCACCCACTCGGACTGCGCCTCGGCGAGCGGCATGATCGCGCCCAGCGGCTGTACCAGCCCGATGAAGAACAGCCCGGGGTGGTCCGGATCGACCACCCGCCGGTAGAGCGCGATCTTGTTGTCGGTGGTGTCGATCAGCCCGTCGGCGAGGAACGGGAAGCTGACCTGGTAGCCGGTGCAGTAGACGATGATGTCGATCTGCTCGGCGGTGCCGTCGGCGAAGTGCACCTTGTCGCCGTCGAGCCGTTCGATGTTCGGCTTCACGGTGATGTCGCCGTGGCCGAGTCGGTTGAGCAGATCGCCGGAGACGGTGGGGTGCGCGTCGAGCGGCTTGTGGTCCGGCTCGGGCAGCCCGTAGTCCGACATCCTGCCCTGCGTGAGCCGCAGCCCGACCCGCCCGATCCACTGCTGCACCTTGTACGGCAGCCGCCCCACCGGCGTCTTCACCAGCCGGTCGAACGGCTTGCCGAACTGGAACTTCGGAAACACGTGCGCGCCGCGCCGCATCGCCAGGAAGGTGCGCTCGGAGACGTACGAGGTGTCGACCGCGATGTCGGCGGCGGAGTTGCCGATGCCGAGCACCAGCACCCGCTTCCCGGCGTACGGGTCCCGGGTCTTGTAGTAGTGCGAGTGCTGCTGCTCGCCGGTGAACGTGTCGGCGCCGGGGAACGCCGGCTCGGGCCAGCGCGCGTCCCAGTGGTGCCCGTTGGCGACCAGCACCGCGCGGTAGGACCGGGTGCTCTCCTCGCCGGTGTCGCGGCTCTTCACGGTGACCCGCCAGCTCCGCTCCGGCCCGGGCGCCACGCTGGTCACCTCGGTACGGAAGGTGATCGTCTCGCGCAGCCCGAAGTGGTCCACGTAGTCGTCGAAGTACGCCGCGATCTGGTAGTGGTTCGGGAAGTCGGGGAGGGTCTTCGGCATCGGGTACGCGGCGTACTCCATGACGTCGCGACAGGTGTTGATGTGCAGCGACCGGTACGCCGAGGACATCCCGTTGTCGTTCAGGTAGCGCCAGTTGCCGCCGACCTCGGAGCCCGCGTCGAAGCAGTCGTACGCGATGCCACGCTCCTTCAGCACCTGGCAGGAGGCGATGCCGGACGATCCCGCTCCGATGACGCAGACCTTCATGTGCCCTCCGTATGACCACCTGGTCATACTAAGATTGGCCGAGACGGTCGACGGATGTCAAGGAGTCGGGCATGCCCACCCGTACCTGGGAAAACCTGGACCCGCGGCGGCGGGACCGGGTGCTGACCGCGGCGATGGCCGAGTTCGGCCGGCACGGCTACTCCGGCGGCAGCCTGAACGTGATCGCCCGCGAGGCCGGCGTTGCGAAGGGCTCGCTGTTCCAGTACTTCGCCGACAAGTCCGACCTCTACTCGTACGTCGCGGAGCAGGCCAGCCTGCGGGTCTACCGCGACCTGTCGTACCTGGTGGTACGCCCCGCCGGCAAGCCGCTCGCCGACCACCTGCTCGACGCGCTCTGCGGCTGGGTCGACTACTTCGCCAGCCATCCGCTGGAGCGCGGCATCACCATCGCCACCAACCTGGAGCTCGACCCGGCGGCCCGGGAAGCGGTACGCGGCCCGGTCAACCGGATCTACGTCGAGGCGATCGGCCCGATGCTGATGGACGCCCGGGAACGCGGCGAGTTGCGCGCCGACGCCGACATCGACGCCCTGATCGCCACCATCGTGATGCTGCTGCAGCACCTCGCGATGGCCCCTTTCACCCCAGGCCTCGACCCGATCCTCGACCTGTACGGCACTGACCCGGCGCGGCTGCGCGAGCCGATCAGCCGCCTCCTCAGCAACCTCCTCACCGGCGTAGCCGCCCTGCCGCGAGTGCCCGGTGGCCCCAGCGCGTGATCTTGGGGTTATGGCTGGCGGATCCGCCCATTCATTGACCAGAACCCCAAGATCCGTGGGCAAGGTGGCTACCGCATGCGGCGGCTGCTCGTGCTGCGCCGGGTGGGCCGCAAGACCCTCGTCCCGTACGGCCCCGCGATGCTCGCCGGCACCTGGCTCACCATCGTGGCGCTCCCGCTGCTGAGGTGAACCAGCCCGACCGTTGACACCGATTTGTACAAGGCGGTACGGTCAGCCTCACCATTTAGTAAACAAGGTTTGCTATTGGCTCGCCTGGCCTGGGGAGGCCCTCCTATGCGTTTCCACAAACACTTCTTCGCCGCGCTGGGCGCGGCTGCCCTGGTGGCCGGTGCGCTGGTCGCCACGGCGACTACGGCGAATGCCGCGACCGGTCAGATCACCGGCCTCGCCGGAAAATGCCTGGACGTGAACGCCGCCAACTCCGCCGACGGCACGCAGGTGCAGATCTACACGTGCAACGGCACCAACGCACAGCAGTGGACCACCGGCTCCGACGGCACAATCCGGGCGCTCGGCAAGTGCCTGGACGTCTCCGGTGGCTCCCGAGTGAACGGCGCCAAGATCCAGATCTGGGGCTGTAACGGCACCGGCGCACAGCGCTGGACGCACGACTCCGCCAAGCGCCTGGTCAACCCGCAGTCCGGCAAGTGCCTGGACGTCGACGGCGCCAACTCCGCGGACCGTACCCGGGTGATCCTGTGGACCTGCCACACCGGCGACAACCAGAAATGGAACCTGCCAGGCGGCAGTACGCCTCCGCCCAGCGGCAACACGAAGATGGCAGCGCCGTATCTCTACCTGGGCTGGGGCGACCCGCCGAACGTGACCACCGTGATGAACGCGACCGGGATCAAGCAGTTCACCATGGCGTTCATGCTCTCCGGCGGCGGCTGCACCCCCAGGTGGGACAGCAACCGGCCACTCACCGGCGGCATCGACCAGCAGGTGATCAATCAGATCCGTGCCAACGGCGGCGACATCGAGATCTCGTTCGGCGGCTGGAGCGGCAACAAGCTCGGCCCCAACTGCTCGTCCGCGTCGGCGCTGGCGGGCGCGTACCAGCAGGTCATCAACGCGTACGGCCTGAAGTACATCGACATCGAC
>JBOGDG010000341.1:0-4369 GCA_050701655.1 Micromonosporaceae bacterium | reverse complement strand
GTCTCCGACGGCGGCGAGGTGGAGCGGATCATCCACATGCGTACGCTGCACGTAGGCCCGGAGGAGCTGCTGGTGGCGGCGAAGGTCGCGGTACGCCACGACGACACCGCCGCCGACGTGGCGCGCCACATCGACGCGATCGAGGCCCGGATCCGGGACGCGGTGCCGATCGCGCGGATGATCTACCTGGAGCCGGACCTGTACGCCGCCGGAAAACCGAAGAGCGAACCCGTCACGGGTACGCCGGCGGAGTAGCGCGGTGCGGCGGCTGGCGGGCCGGATCCGCCCGTACGCGTGGGGCTCCCGTACCGGGATCGCGGCGCTGCAGGGCAGGCCCGCGCCGAGCGCCGGCCCGGAGGCCGAGCTGTGGCTGGGCGCCCACCCCGACGACCCGTCCCTCCTCCTCGACCCCACTGCCGCCGACCTCCGACCCGCCGCCGATCCGGGGCCGGGCGCCGACTCCACAGCCCCCGACTCCGGACGCAGTCTGCTCGCGGCGGTCGAGGCCGATCCGGAGGGGATGCTCGGGGTGGGGGTGGTGAAGCGGTTCGGGGCGCGGTTGCCGTACCTGTTGAAGGTGCTGGCCGCCGAGCGTCCGCTCTCGCTGCAGGCCCACCCGGATCTGGCCCAGGCCCGCGCCGGGTACGCCGCCGAGGAGGCGGCCGGGGTGCCCCGCGATGCCGGCCACCGCAACTACTCGGACCCGAACCACAAGCCGGAGCTGCTGGTCGCGGTGAGCGAGTTCGTCGCGCTCTGCGGTTTCCGGCCCGCGGGCGAGGCGGCGGCGCTGCTCGACAGGCTGCGCCTCCCCGAGCTGGGCTCCACCGTGGACAGCTTGCGGGCGGGCGAGCTGCGTACCGCGGTGCGCGGGCTGTATGAGCTCGACTCGGGCGCCCGCACCGGCCTGGTGGAGCGGGTCGCGGAGAGCTGCCGGGGGCTCGCCGGCGCCGCCCCGGAGTACGCCGAGGCGGCCGACCTGGCCGACCGCTACCCGGGTGACCTCGGAGTGCTGGTCTCGTTGCTGCTCAACCGGGCGGTGCTGCGCCCCGGCGAGGCGATCTACATGCCGGCGGGCAATCCGCACGCGTACCTGCGCGGGGTCGGCGTGGAGGTGATGGCCTCCAGCGACAACGTGCTGCGCGGCGGCCTGACCCCGAAGTACGTGGACGTGCCGGAGCTGCTGCGGGTGCTGCGCTACACCGAGCTGCCGGAGCCGAGGCTGGCGCCGGTGCCGGCGGGGGACGGCGTGGTGTGGTGGCCTGCGCCGGTGCCGGATTTCCGGCTGGCGCGGGCGTCGCTGACCGGTGGCCGGGTGACGTTGCCGCTGCCTGGCGGCGCCAGCCCCAGGATCGTGTTCTGCCTCACCGGGACGGTACGCGTCGACGGCCCCGATGGCGGGTTGGCGCTGGGGGCCGGCGAGGCGGCGTTCGTGCCGGCGACCGAGGACGAGATCACCGCGGCCGGCACCGGCGAGCTCTACCAGGCCACCACCGGCGAGCTCTGACCCGTACCCGGGACACGCTGGTCGGCGTACCCCCGAGTGTCCGAAGTATTTCTTACGTCAGATATTTCCCGATTTTCGCTTGACAACTTGTAAGCAGAGTGTGACCCTTTAACCACGCAAAGTCATTGCCGATGAGGCAAGGAAGATTTGCGAGCGCAATCCGAGCCACGCGCGGGGGAATTTGAACCGGGGGGATGCGCGGGACGGACGATCGGCGGATGGGGTGTCCGGCGATCGCCCGTCCCGCGCGCATGTCTGCGTACTTTCTGCCGCGTGACCAGCCGGTGAACGACCCTGCCACGCGAGGCCGGGCACGCCGCACCGTGTTACTGTCGCGCCTCGGATAGGCATGTCGGCGCGGCGTCGTACACGATGGCCCCGACAGCCCCGAAAAGCCGAGCCAAAGCCGAGCCAGAGCCGAGCTCCATGATCTAGGAGAATCGATGACGAGCACCCTCCCGCAGCCGGTCGACAGCGGCGCCGCATCCCGCCCGCAGACTCTTGCGGAAGGCGATTTCAAGGTCGCGGACCTGTCGCTGGCCGCGTTCGGGCGCAGGGAGATCCGGCTCGCGGAACACGAGATGCCGGGCCTGATGGCCACCCGCGCCGAGTACGCGTCCGCGCAGCCGCTGCGCGGCGCCAGGATCATGGGGTCGCTGCACATGACGGTGCAGACGGCCGTACTGATCGAGACTCTGGTGGCGCTCGGCGCCGAGGTGCGCTGGGTCAGCTGCAACATCTTCTCCACCCAGGACCACGCCGCCGCAGCGGTCGTGGTCGGCCCCGACGGCACCCCGGAGAACCCGCAGGGCGTACCGGTGTACGCGTGGAAGGGCGAGACCCTCGACGAGTACTGGTGGTGCACCGAGCAGGCGCTGGCCTGGCCCGGGGGCGAGGGCCCCGCTGAGTCCACGGTTGGTGCCGCAAGCGGCCCCAACATGATTCTGGACGACGGCGGCGACGCCACGCTGCTGGTGCACAAGGGCGCGGAGTACGAGAAGCTCGGCGCGGTCCCCAGCCCGGACAGCACCGACAACGAGGAGTTCAAGATCGTCCTCGCTCTGCTTGGCCGGACCATCAAGGAGGACCCGAAGAAATGGTCCACCATCGCGGCCGGCATCAAGGGCGTCACCGAGGAGACCACCACCGGCGTACACCGGCTGTACGAGATGCACCGTGACGGCAAGCTGCTGTTCCCGGCGATCAACGTCAACGACTCGGTCACCAAGAGCAAGTTCGACAACAAGTACGGCTGCCGCCACTCGGTGATCGACGGGCTGAACCGCGCCACCGACGTACTGATCGGCGGCAAGGTGGCCGTGGTCTGCGGGTACGGCGACGTCGGCAAGGGCTGCGCCGAGGCGCTGAAGGGCCAGGGCGCCCGGGTGATCGTCACCGAGATCGACCCGATCTGCGCGCTGCAGGCGGCGATGGACGGCTTCCAGGTCACCACCCTGGAGGATGTGGTGGAGACTGGCGACATTTTCGTCACCACCACAGGCAACTTCAACATCATCACCGCCGACCACATGAGTCGGATGAAGCACCAGGCGATCGTGAGCAACATCGGCCACTTCGACAACGAGATCGACATGGCCGGCCTAGCCAAGCTCCCCGGCATCGTGAAGGAAGAGGTCAAGCCGCAGGTCCACACCTGGACCTTCCCCGGCGGCAAGACGATCATCGTGCTCGCCGAGGGCCGGCTGATGAACCTGGGCTGCGCCACCGGCCACCCCAGCTTCGTGATGTCCAACAGCTTCACCAACCAGGTGATCGCCCAGATCGAGCTGTTCGCCAAGACCGACCAGTACGCCCTCGGCGTGCACGTGCTGCCCAAGCACCTCGACGAGAAGGTCGCGCGGCTGCACCTGGACGCGCTCGGGGTCAAGCTCACCGAGCTGACCAAGGAGCAGGCCGAGTACATCGGCGTACCGGTCGAGGGGCCGTACAAGTCGGACCACTACCGCTACTGAGCCGCCCACCCCACGCTCTTCAAGATCATGGCTCCCGCCACGTTGTCCCCACAGCATGGCGGGAGCCATGATCATGGAAGCGGGCAGGAGCGGCGGCGGCTGCGTACCGGTTGGTGGGTGGCGCTGGCGGCGTTCTGGCTGATCGGCGCCGGCTGGGCGTTCGCGCTCCCGGTCGACGGCACGTACGACGAGAGCCAGCACCTGATCCGGGCGTACGGCGCGGCCAGCGGCCAGCTCTACTCGCCCCCGGCGAAGGCGGCGCGCGGCGGCGGCGCGTGGTACGACGTACCGCGCAGCCTGCTGCCGGACAACGTGGAGTGCCCGTGGAAGGGCGAGGACCCGTCCGACAAGAAGAACGCGTCCTGCCAGCACGCCGCCCCCGCCGACCGCACGCTGGTGCTTACCGGCACCACCGCCGGGCGCTACAACCCGGTCTACTACCTGCCGGTCGGCGTACCGATGGTGCTGCTGCCCAACCAGACCGGCATAATCCTGGCCCGCCTGGTGTCCAGCTTGCTGTCGGCGCTGCTGCTCGCCTCCGCGGTAGTGGTGGCGCTGCGGCTGCGCAGCCGGCTGATGCTCGCCGCGATCGTGCTCTGCACCACCCCGATGGCCGCCAACCTGAACGGCTCCATCAACCCCAACGGGCTGGAGATCGCCGCCGGGGTGCTGCTGTGGGCCACGTTGCTGGCGCTGCTGCGTACCCCCGAAGAGTTCTTTGACGAACGGACCGTGCGCCGGCTGCTGGTCCTCGGCGCGGTCGCGGCCGCACTTCTTCTGACGGTACGGGCGCTCGGCCCGGTCTGGCTGGCCGGCATCGCGGGGTTCGCGCTGCTGGTGGCACAGCGAGGCCGGCTGGCGGCGCTGCTGCGGCGGCGCGACACCCGGCTGC
>JBOGDG010000340.1:0-4379 GCA_050701655.1 Micromonosporaceae bacterium | reverse complement strand
GCAGCGAAGCGGCGGTGTGGTGGCCGCGGCGTTCGGTGGCGAGCCGCTCGTCCAGCTCCACCGCGCGCGCCTCCTCGAACAGGTCGACCACCGCGTGGCTGTCGCTGCCGAGCGAGAGCACCGCACCCGCCCGCACCAGCTCCGCGGCCGGTCCCACGCCGTCGGCGAGGTCCCGCTCGGTGGTCGGGCAGAAACACGCGCCGGTACGCGTACCGCCCAGCAATCGGATGTCGTCGCCGGTCAGGTGGGTGGCGTGCACCGCGGTGGTACGCGGACCCAGCACCCCGGTGTCGGCGCACAGCTGCGCCGGGGTACGCCCGTGCACCGCCAGGCACGCGTCGTTCTCTTTCCGCTGCTCGGACAGGTGCAGGTGCAGCGGCGCGTCCCGCTCGGCCGCCCAGCTGGCGACCGTACGCATCGCGTCCGGGCCGCAGCCGCGTACCGAGTGGATCGCCGCACCGTGGGCGGGGCCGGCGGCGGCGCGGGCGGCCCACGCGCCGGCGGTGCCGTCGGTGAAACGCAGCTGCGGGCCGGACAGCGGCGTACCGTCCACATCGGACCGCAGGTAACAGGTGTCGAGCAGCACCAGCCGGATCCCCGCCTCGGCGGCCGCCGTCACCAGAGCCTGCGACATCGCGTGCGGATCCGCGTACGGCACTCCGCCCGGCGCGTGGTGCAGGTAGTGGAACTCCGCCACGGTGGTGACCCCCGCCAGCACCATCTCCGCGTACGCCGCCCGCGCCAGCGCAAGGTAGCTGTCCGGGTCGAGCCGCGCCGCGACCGCGTACATCTGCTCCCGCCAGGACCAGAAGTCGCCCCGCCCCGCGTGGGTACGCCCGCGCAGCGCCCGGTGGAACGCGTGCGAATGCGCGTTGACCAGCCCCGGGATCACCAGCCCCGGCAGCCGGGTCGCCCCGTCCGGCACCGCCGCGACGCCGCTGCGTACCTCCGTGATCCGGTCTCCCTCGGTGGTGATCAGCACCCGCTCGGCGACCGCGCCGGCGTCGCGCTCACCGCCGGCACCGACCACCTGGTCAGCCCCGCCGCCGGCACCGCCGCCAACCCCGCCGAGCCAGGCCCGCTCGGCGTACCAGGTCACGCCCCGGCCCGGCTCGCCGCGAGGCTCGCGCGCGGCCGGCTCCCGGGAGGTCATGCCGCCAGCTCCGCGAGCACCTTGGCGAGCGCGTCGGCCCCGGCCAGGCAGTCGGCCATCTCGGCGGACTCCAGCGGCGAGTGGGACACCCCGGTCGGGTTGCGTACGAACAGCATCGCCGTCGGTACGTGTGCCGCCAGCACCCCCGCGTCGTGCCCCGCCCCGGTGGCGAGCAGCGGCGCCGGGCTGCCGGGCTGCCCGACCACCCCAGCCAGCCGCGTGGCCAGCGCCGGATCGAACGACACCTCCCCGGAGTACGACTCCCGGGTCACCGTCAGCGTGGTGCCGTCCCGCCGCGCCCGCTCCTCGCTCGCCTGCTCGATCTCGGCCACGACCTGCGCCAACGTCTCCTCCGAGGCGGCCCGGGCGTCGAGCCAGGCGCGCACCCGGGACGGGATCGCGTTGGTGCCGTTCGGCTCGCACAGCACCCGCCCCACGGTGGCGAGCGCGCCCGCCAGCCGCGCCTTCTTGCGGGCGGCGAGCACCGTGTTGGCGTACGTCAGCATCGGGTCGACCCGGTCCTCCAGCGCCGTGGTGCCGGCGTGGTTGGCCGCGCCGCAGAACTCCAGCCGCCACCGGCCGTGCGGCCAGATCGCGGAGCCGACCGCCACCGGCGCGTCCAGCTCCACCTGCGCCCGGCCCTGCTCGATGTGCAGCTCGACGTACACCCCGATGCGGCTCAGCGCCTGCTCGTCGCGCCCGATCGCCATCGGATCGAACCCGGCGCCGGACATCGCGTCGGCCAGGCTCACCCCGTGCTCGTCGGTGAGTCGGCGGGCCCGGTCCGGGTCGATACCGCCGGAGAGCAGCTGGGAGCCGAGGCAGGCCAGGCCGAACCGGCCGCCCTCCTCCTCCGCGAACGCCACCACCGCGATCGGCCGGGACGGCACGAAGCCCCGCTCCCGCAGCGCGTCGACCGCCGCGAACCCGCTCACCACCCCCAGCGGACCGTCGTATGCCCCGCCGTCCGGCACCGAGTCGAGGTGGCTGCCGGTGACCACCGCGCCCGGGCCGGGTGTGCCCCACCAGGCCCAGAGGTTGCCGTTGCGGTCGGTCTCCACCGGCAGCTGCCGCGCCGCGGCGGCGTGCTCGAACCAGGCCCGGCACTCCAGCTCAGCCGGGGTGTACGCGTACCGCCGGTACCCGCTGGTGGCCGCATACCGCCCGATCGGCACCAGCTCCCGCCACAGCTCCTCGAAGTCAGCCAAGATCATGGGCCCTTTCAAGTCGCGATCACAGCTTCGGGGGGCCCATGATCATGGAGCGGGCGAAGCGGCGCGAGGCACCGGCCGCTCGGTGAGTACGGAGCGGGCGAGCAGTGTGCCGCCCGCGACCGCCGCCGGCATCACCACGATCGCGGCGAACGGCACCGCGCAGAGCAGGTACGCCGGCACCCCGAACCCGAGCGTGCGCGCCCGCCGGGTCTTCAACGCCCGGTGCCGGTCGCCGAGCCGCAGCCCGCGCCGGTGGAACGGCACCCCCACCAGCTCGAGCGCCAGGATCCAGCCGCCGACGCTGACCGCCACCACCGGGATCACGGTCTGCCCGACCAGCGGGATGAATCCCATGCAGAACAGCGGGAGCGTACACAGCACCGAGATCGAGACCAGCAGAATCGAGTCCCGCAAGCCGCGTACAAACATCCTGGTCCAGGACGTTTGGTAATCCGGCACCTGCTCGCCGAGCTGGTCCTCGATCTTCTCCGCGATGTACTCGTAGAACGGCCCGCCGATCAGCAGCGTCAACGCGGTGAAGGTGATCACCCCGACCCCGATCAGCGCGGCCACCAGCAGCAGCGAGATCGCGACCCGCAGGCTCTGCCGGCCAGAGCCGGACCAGTCGTCGGCGAACGGCGTCGCCCACGCCACCAGGTCGCCGACCCAGACGAACGCCAACACGATCAGGCCGGTCACCAGCGCAGCGGCGATCACCGCCGGCACCGTGCCGAGCAGCCAGAGCCGCGCGTTGCGCCGCATGATGCCGAATCCGGCCCCGAACATCCGGGCGCCTGCCATGAACTCACGTACCGCGTCATTCACGAGCCGCAGCCTATCGCCGCCGCGAGTCGCTATCCTGTCGGCCACGGTCGAAAGAGGTCCCGATGTCCGACGAAGAGACCCGTTCCGAGTGGTACGCCCACGACGGCCGCCCGCCCGCGCCGCCGCCCGTGAAGGTCTCCGCATCGATCGTCAGCATCGCCGCGGCGTTCTTCCTGGCGTACGCCCTCGCGCTGCTGTTCACCAAGCTCCAGATCAGCATCGGGATGCGGCTCGGCGCGGTCATGCTGATCCTGGTGGTCGGCCTGATCCCGGCCACGATCGCGTACCAACTGCTGCGCGGCAATCCGCTGGCCCGGATGGCGGCGATCGGCCTGACCACCGTCGGCATCGTGCTGCAGCTGATGTGGTTCCAGACCTGGTTCTGCTGGACGATCCTGTTCAGCCTGGTGCTGATCGCCGGCCTGGTGATGCCCGACAGCAACCGCTTCTTCGCCCACCTGCCCCCCGAAGACGAGGCCTAGCCCGCCGGTCGGCCAGCCCCGCCGTGCCAGCTAATCCGCCAAGCGGCCGTGCCAGCTAATCCGCGAGGCGGATGCGGATGCGGCGGTTCTGGCGGCCCTTGTTCTCGACCTTGACCACGGTGACCCGGCCGACCTGCCTGGTCGATGCGACGTGGGTACCGCCGTCGGCCTGTACGTCGAGCCCGTTGATGTCGACGATCCGGATGTCCGCGACGTCCTCGGGGATCAGATTCTGCTGGGTACGGATGATGTCCGGGATCGCCAGCGCCTGCTCCCGAGGCAGCATCCGCGCCGAGATCGGCCGGTCGGCGGACACCTCGGCGTTGACCAGCTCTTCGATTGTCTGCTTGAACCCGGCCGGCACCTCGGGCAGGTTGAAATCCATCCGCGCTTCCCCCGGCTCCATGTTGCCGCCGGTGACCAGCGCCCCGAAGTCGCGGAACACCACCCCGCCCAGCACATGCAGCCCGGAATGGGTACGCGTCAGCCGGCTCCGCCGCTCGTCCTCTATCGCCCCGTGCACCGCCCCACCCACCGGCGGCAGCGGGTCGCCCTCCTCCGGGATCAGGTAGAGATCGTCGCCCTTCCGGGTCCCCACGATCCGGGTCTGTACGCCCTGCCACAGCAGTACGCCGTGGTCCGGCGGCTGCCCACCACCGCCCGGGTAGAACGCCGACCGGTCCAGCACGATCCCCTGCTCGGGGT
>JBOGDG010000339.1:0-4386 GCA_050701655.1 Micromonosporaceae bacterium | reverse complement strand
GCCTGGTGATCACCGGCGGCGGCCCCGGCGTGATGGAGGCCGCCAACCTGGGCGCCGCGCTCTCGACCGCCGACCACACCGCGCTCACCAGCGCGATCGACCGGTTGGCGACCGCGCCGCATTTCGCCGACCTCGACCCGTACACCCGGGTGGCGGTTGAGGTCAGGGCCACCCTGCCACTGGAGGCGCCGGCAGCGGCGGAGGTGCGGGCCACCCTGCCACCGGAAGCGCCGGCAGCGGCGGGTGACCTGCGGGCCACGCAGGCACCAGGAGGGGCGGCAGCGCCGGCTTCTGAGGCGGCGGCGCTCAGCTGGGCGCGGCACGGCGGGCTGTCGGTCCCCACCTGGCTGTACGGGCACGAGCCGGCGAACCTGTTCGCGGCCCGGATCGCGAAGTACTTCTCCAACGCGATCCGGGAGGACACCATCCTGCGGCTGGCGCGCGGCGGGATCGTCTTCGCGCCGGGGCGGGCCGGCACCGTGCAGGAGGTGTTCCAGGCGGCGACCAAGGCGTTCTACGCCACGGACGGCGCGAGCGGGCCGTTCATCTTCCTCGACACCGCCTTCTGGACCGGCGAACTGCCGATCGAGTCGCTGCTGCGGCCGCTGCTCGCGGGATCACCCCACGGTGATCTGTCCACTAGCGTCCACGTCACCGACGACGTGGACGAAGCCGTCGGTCTGATCCTGGAGTACGGCGCGCCCGCTGCGGCCAAAGAGACCCAGCACGTCACGCCCTGACCACCGGAGGACCCGCACCCGTGACCGAGCCCGCAGCGAAGGACCATACGGCGCTACGCCAGGAGATCGCCGCCGTGATCGAAGCCGAGCACCGCGTCACGCGGGCCACCATCCTGATCCTGACCGGCGTGATCTTCGCCTTCGTCGCGCGCACGTACGACGTCTTCGGCGGCCCGACGGACACCCTGTCGTCGCTTTTCCTGATGGTGCTCGCCGCGCTGGCGCTCGCGGTGCCCGGTGTACGGGTCTTGCAGTTCAAGATGCTCGCCATCGCCCTGTGGACGGCCTATGTGGTCTTCGGTGTGGTGGTGGAAGGGGCGTTCCGGGGGCGGGCGGGTTGGCTGCTCACGGGTGCGATGATGATCCTGATCGCGGGCCTCGTGCAGGCGCCGGAGCGGTCCACGAAGGACTAACGACTTGGTGCGCGATAGGCACCAAGTTCGTAAGAAGTCGCCGCTGACCTGTCTGTTTCATTCCTCCGTGTGAACAGTGCGTCGAAATGCGTGTCACAGATTGCCCAACCCGACGTAATCGTGCAGATTCGTGCCGGTAGAGGGAGGCATCGCGTGACGCCGTACGACGAGACACGTACCGGATCCGGCACCAGCGGGAACGGCGAGCAGTCGATGGCGCTGCAGCGACGGTTGCTGGGCCTCGAGACCCGGCAGCTGGAGTTGGAAGCGCAGCTCCGTACCCAGCGCCGGATGCTCGCGCCGGTGTGCGTGATCACCGCCGGGGTGGCGCTGGCGTTCGCCAGCTTCGGACTGGTCGACGGTGGCAGCGGCGACCTGCTGGGCAGCTGGGCCGCTCTCTTCCTGGTGTACGCGCTGGTGATGGTGCCGTTGACAGCGCTCGCCGTGGCATCCCGTACGGCGGGGCTGCGCGGCGCCACGGTGGTGGCCTGGGTGGTGGTCGGCGTGATGGCGGTCTGCATGGCCTCCAGCCCCCGCAGTGCGCCGGGCATGCTCGGGATCGGCCCGTGGTATCTGCTCGGCGCGTCGGCGATCACGATCGTCGGCCTGCTGCGGCTGCCGCTCAGAGACCCCGACGAATAGCCGGCGACGCCGCAGTTCAGTCGACGTCGGCGGGCATCGCCGGGTTGAGTTGGTGCTGGTAGAGCCGGTGCAACTGATCTTCATTGGTACGCCGGGTAGACAGCTCCGGCAACGCGTCCAGCGCGAAGAAGCCGACCCCGGTGGTCTCCTCGTCCAGCCCGGCGACCGGCTCGGCGTCGTCCAGCCGCTCCAGCAGGAACATCAGCTTGTAGATATGGAAGGGCGCCGTCGGGTGGCCGTTGCGGCGGAAGCCGTCGTACACCGCCGCGAGCCGGGTGACGCGTACCTTCAGGCCGGCCTCCTCGGCGACCTCGCGGACCACCGCCTCGGTGGGTGTGTCCAGCGCGTCTGCCCAACCGCCCGGCAGCGTCCACCGCCCGTCCACCCGCTCCCGTACGAGCAGCACCCGGCCGTCCCCGTCGAACAGCGCGCCCCGTACGTCCACCTTCGGGGTGGCGTGGCCGAACTCGGCTTCGATCGCGTGGTGGAAGGTCTCGCCGGGGTGCGACGACACCAACGACATCACCTCGGCGCTGATCTCCTGGAGCCGGCGGTAGCGGGCGATCTCGTACCGGTCATTGCCGTAGTTGAGGCCGTTCTGCGCCAGCGCCGCGATCTCGACGGCGATCGCGTGCAGCCGCGCCCCCTGCTCACTGCTCGGCGCCGGCTGGTCACTGCGCTCAGCCACGTACCCACGCTCCGTTGGTCATGCCCACTAACCGCACGGTACCCGCTGCGGACGACCGGTCAGGAATACTGGATCAGTGAGTGTCTATGACAGGGCCGCACCGGCTCCGGAGTTCTTCTCGGTGCTCCGGGGCTACGACCAGGCCGAGGTCGACGCCGTCATCGAGAAGGCGCGGACCCGGAAGATCACTCCGGACGAGCTGCGCGCCGCGTCCTTCACCGTCGCGATGCGCGGATACGACCGGAGCCAGGTCGAGGAGTACGCCGAGGTGCTCGCCAGCCACCTGGAGACCATGGCGGTGCAGCGCGCGGAGCTGGCGACGCGGCTCGCCGAGTCCGACGACCCGTGGCGGATCGTGCGGGAGCTGCTCGCGACGATCGTCCCGGAGACGATCGACGTGGTGCTGCGAGGCTACGACCGCGCCGAGGTCGACGCGCTGGCCGCACGGATCAAGCAGGGCGAGGTCAGCGCGGAGCAGCTGCGCGCCACCGCTTTCGCCTCACGCTGGCGGGGGTACGACCGGGAGCAGGTCGACACCGTGCTGGCCGAGTGCGTCGAGCTGCTGGACATGGCGTTTCCGCCGGGGCGCTGAGGCCCCACACGCTGCCTGGTGCGAGCGCGTCAGGTGCGGCGGCGGAAGGCGCGGGCCTTGGCGCGGTTGCCGCAGGTGTCCATCGAGCACCAGGCCCGTGACCGGTTCCGGGACTGGTCGTAGTACGCCCACTGGCAGCGCGGGTTGCGGCACGCCTTGAGCCGGTCCCAGGTGCCGGCGGCGACCGCTTCGGCGACGGCGGCCAACAGCGAGGCGAGCGCTGCCTCCACCGTGCCCGGATGTGCCGCGGTCAGCTGCGGCGGCCGGGCGGTCACGTCCACCACCAGCGGCAACGTGTACGCCAACCCCGCCAGCTCCCCCAGCGGGTCTCCCGCGTCGTCGCGCAGCGGGTCTCCGGCGTCGTCGCCCAGCGAGCCCGCGGCATCGCCGGCTGCGGAGCTGTCAGGCCCGGCGCCCTCGGGGGCGGCGTTGTTGGCGGCGATCAGGGCGCGCAGCTGGCGGCGGTGATATCGCCGGTGTCGATCGTGACGCCGGAGGCGCTCGCGTCCTGGCTGCATGCCCGCGACCTGCTTCCGGCCGGCCCCGCCGTCACCGCCGCCGACTACCGCGCGACAGTCCAGGTACGCGAAGCACGTTCTGGCAGGCGGTCACCGGGTACGAAGTCGCCTCGTCCGACGAGACCGGCAGTTTCCTCAAGGACCCGGACAAGCAGCACCCCGGCGTCTACCTGCAGGTGGTGCCCGAGCCGAAGATCGGCAAGAACCGGGTGCACCTCGACCTCTTCACCGGCGACCTCGAGGGCGAGCTGACCCGAATCAAGGGGCTCGGCGCCAGCGAGGTGAAGCGCCACGACGGCTGGGTGGTGCTGGCCGACAGCGACGGCAACCAGTTCTGCGTCGTGGCGGCCTGACCGGCATGGCGACCGTCCGCCACGAGATCCTGATCGACGCCGACCCCGACCAGGTCTGGGAGGTGATCGGCGACTTCGCCAAGGGCCCGTCCCGGATGGCGCCCGGCTGGGTGGTCGACACCGCGCTGCCCGAGCCGGACGTACGGGTGGTGAGCTTCGCCAACGGCGTCGTCGCGCGGGAGCGGCTGATCGGGATCGAGCCCGGTGAGCGCCGCATCGTGTGGTCGGTCGTCGGCGACAGCGTCACGCCGGCTCACGACAACGCGTCCTTCCAGGTGTACTCCGACGGCCCCGGCAGCCGGCTGGTGTGGCTCCACGACGTACTCCCCGACGAGTTGGCGGCCCCGATCGGCGCCGCCATGGAGCACGGCCTGACCGTCATCGCGCAGACCCTGAGGCGCTGAGCGTGCGGCGCTTGTCGCGACCGGCCGGTCTTACGA
>JBOGDG010000338.1:0-4410 GCA_050701655.1 Micromonosporaceae bacterium | reverse complement strand
GCCGGTGCCGCCGCCGGCACGGACACCGCGCGGCTGCTGGCCAACACGGTCGCGATCTTCGCCGGCACCGCGGAGTCCAACGCCCGGGCGGAGGTCGCCGACAAGCTGGCCGGCATCGAGCGCACCGCCCGCACCTGGCTCGCCCGGATGGACACCGCCGGCGACGGCGAGCTGTTCGCCGGCGTACCGCTGGGTACCAGCGATCCGAACCTGAACGCGTCGTACCGGCACCTGTACGAGATCGCGCTCGCCACCCGTACCCCCGGTGGAGGTTTGGAGGGCGACCCGGCAGTCAAGCAGCGGGTGATCGACGGGCTGGTCTGGCTGCACGAGAATTATTTCGGCGACCAGTCGGCGGGCTACTACGGCAACTGGCACAACTGGGAGATCGGCATCCCGACCCAGGTCAGCAAGACGATGGTGCTGCTGGCCGACCTGGTCGAGCCGGAGCTGGTGCAGACGTACGTCGCCTCGATGGACGCGTACCTGCGCAACGGCAAGGACGGCGACGTCGACCTGGACTCGCGCTTCCACACCGGCGCCAACCTGGCCGACATCACCACCAACCGGATCCTGCAGGGCGCGCTGCTCGGCGACGAGCCGCGGATCCGCAAGGCGATCACGGATCAGCTCACCGTCTTCGCGACCATCGACCCGTACCAGCTCCAGCACGGCGTCACCGACGGCTACTACGCCGACGGGTCGTTCATCCAGCACCACTCGGTCGCGTACACCGGCTCTTACGGCAAGGCACTGCTGACCCGCGTGGTGCAGACCCTCAAAATCCTCGACGGTACGGGTTTCGCCAGCGGCGACGCCCTGGTGCCGGTGGTGCACGGCTGGGTGCGGGACGGGTTCGCGCCGCTGATCTTCGAGGGCTGGATGATGGAGATCGTCAAGGGCCGGGCGGTGTCGCGTACCACCACCGGGTACGCCGACGTCGTCGTCGTGGTCGAGGCGGTCGTCGACCTGTCCGACTACGCGGCCGGCGCCGACGCGATGGCGCTGAAGAGCTACGTCAAGTTCATCCGGTCGACGTCGCGGGCCACGCTCAACCCGACCAGTTTCGTCTCGCCGGTCAGCATCGTCCGCTACGCCGACATCGTCGGCGACGCCAGCATCGGCCCCGCTGACCTCAACCCGGCCTCACGCAGCGTGGCGTTCAACGCGATGGACCGCACCGTGCACCGCCGCCCCGGGTACGCCTTCGCGCTCGCCCGCAGCTCCGACCGGATCAGCAAGTACGAGTACATGAACGGGGAGAATCTGATGCCCTGGTTCCAGGGCGACGGCGCGTACTACCTGTACCTCTCCGGCCAGGACCAGACCCAGGCGTTCGGCGTCGACTACTACACGACGGTCTCGCCGTACCGGCTGGCCGGCGTCACCGCACCGGTAGAGGCGAGAAAGACAATCCCCGAGTTGTACGGCACGCCGTACTACTACAACCCCGACCACCCGCTCGGGTTCACGCCGTCGTCGGAGTCGCAGAACACGTACGTCTACTTCCCGCGCGGCACCAACCGGCACTCCGGCGGCGCGGTGCTGGGCGCGTACGGGGCGGCCGGGCTGGTACAGTCCAGCGACGTCGGGTGGGCCGCCAAGCCGACCGGCGTACTGCCGGACGATTTCGTGGTCTACCAGAACGCGACGGCGACGAAGTCGTGGTTCCTGCTCGACGACGAGATCGTGGTGCTCGCCGCCGACGTCGGCGACCCGGCCGGCCGGGCGGTGACCACCGCGATCGACTCCCGGATCGCCGCCCCGTCCGACCAGCTCACGATCACCGGCGTACGGCGCGACGGCAGCGCCTGGTCCGGCACCGGCACCGCGGAGCTGCACTGGCTGCGCTACGCCAACCGCACCCAGAACCTCGCCCTCGGGTACGTCTTCCTCGGCGCCCACCCGGTGACGGTCGCGCTGGGACAGGTCACCCGCAGCCGCCGGGTGGTACGCAGCTCCAACCCGGACACGGCGGTGACCCGCAACGTCTTCGGCGTCTCGATCGACCAGGCGGCCGGCGCCGCATCGTCGTCGCTGGCGTACGCGCTGGTGCCGAACGCGGAGGAGACGCAGCTGCGGGCGTACCGGGAGGGGGCGCTGACCGTACTGGCGAACAATCCCCGGGTGCAGGCGGTCAAGCACACCGGGCTGGGGCTGACCGCCGCCAACGTGTTCGCATCGGGGTCGCACGAGGCCGCCGGGGTCAGCATCGACGGCCCCGCCTCGGTGATCGTACGGGCCGAGTCCGGCAACCTCACCAGCGTCGCCGCGTCCGACCCGACCATGGCCCGGGACACGGTCACCGTGATCCTCCGAGGCAAGCGGCTCACCAAGGTCTCCGGAGACGACGGCGTACGGGTGAGCTGGCTCCCCGAGGGCACCCGGCTGGAGTTCGGCACCCACCACCGGTACGGCCGCAGCCTCACCGTCACCCTCCGCGGCTGAGCCACCTCAGCCGGCCCCGGCGCGCCGACAGCGGGTCAGCTTTCGCCTCGGCGGCGGCGGAATGCCGCGGCTTTGACCCGGTTCTGACATGCGGTGGAGCAGAAGCGCCGGCTGGCGTTGCGGGAGAGGTCGAGGTAGACGCGGTCGCAGTCGGCGGCCTCGCAGGTGCCGAGGCGATCGTGGTGGCCGTCCCCGATCAGCCGCGCCACCGCCTCCGCGCAGATCGACGTCCACATCGGGACCACCGGGAGATCGACCGGGTGGTGGTGCAGCCGCCACCGCCCGTCCCCCTTGGACAGGTGCGGGGCGGCCGGATGTTCGGCGAGCAGCTGGTTCAGTCGGGCCGCGGCGGCGTCCAGGTCGGCGGCGTGTACGTCGCTGAACACCTCCCGCATCCGCCGCGCCAGCGCGATGAACCCCGGTACGTCGGCCTCACCGAGCTGGGCCAGCGACCGCGGGTCCACCGCGAGCACCTGCGCGATCGCCGGCAGCGGCTCGTGCGCGGTGGCCGGCCTGCCGCCGGCGTACCCGATCGCCAGCTCGTTGACCAACTCCACCGACACCACGGCGCCGGTGTCCGCGTAACTGTCTAACTGCACTTGACCAGTCACTCCCCTTCACGTAACCTCGTCACTGGCAAACAGTACTACGGCAGTGACGGAGGGCGCCTGCTCTCCTCGTACCCTCGCAGAAAGGTTCTTCGATGACTCAAGTCATGCCAGCGCCAGCCGCGTCGCCGACCGCAGCACCGACGCTGCGAGCCGCAACCGCCGACGACGTGGAAGCCATCGCCGAGCTGTGGCATCTCGGCTGGCCGGTCCCGTCCCGCCGCTACCAGAAGAGCCTGGGGTGAGCGCCATGAGGGAGTCGCTGGAGGGCAGGGTCGCGCTGGTCGCCGGAGCGACCCGGGGAGCCGGCCGCGGGATCGCCGTCGCGCTGGGCGCGGCCGGCGCGACCGTGTACGTCACCGGACGCACCACCCGGTCCCAGCCGTCGGAGATGGCCCGCCCGGAGACGATCGAGGAGACCGCGGCACTCGTGGACGAGGCCGGCGGCCGGGGGATCGCGGTGCAGGTGGACCACACGGTGCCCGAGCAGGTACGCGCGCTGGTGGCGCGCATCGAGGACGAGCAGGGCGGCCTGCACGTACTGGTGAACAACATCTGGGGCGCCACCAGGATGGAGTGGGGCAAGACGGTCTGGGAGTCCGACCTGGAGTACGGGCTGCGTACGCTCCGACTCGCCGCCGACACCCACGCCATCACCAGCCACTTCGCGACGCCGCTGCTGATCCGTACGCCCGGCGGGCTGGTGGTCGAGGTGACCGACGGCACCGACGAGTACAACGCGACCAACTACCGGGTGTCGTTCTTCTACGACGTGGCCAAGGCGGCGGTGGGCCGGATGGCGTTCGCGCTGGCCCACGAGCTGGCGCCCCACCAGGCCACCGCGGTGCTGCTCACTCCCGGTTGGCTACGGTCCGAGGCGATGCTGGAGGCCTTTGGGGTCACCGAATCCCACTGGCGGGACGCGACGAGCCGGGTGCCGCACTTCGCGATCTCCGAGAGCCCCACGTACGTCGGCCGCGCCGTGGCGGCGCTCGCGGCCGACCCCGGGGTGGCGCGCTGGAACGGGCAGTCGCTGTCCAGCGGGCAGTTGGCGAAGAGCTACGGCTTCACCGACGTCGACGGCAGCCAGCCCGACGCCTGGCGGTACGTACCGGAAGTCCAGGACGCCGGCAGACCCGCCGACACCACCGGCTACCGCTGACCTCGCCGCGCCGGAATGCGACACCGGATCATCCCCGGGGCGGCTGCGGCGGGCCGTACGACGGCTGCCCCGGCGCCTGCCCCGGATACTGCTGACCCGCCGGGTGCTGCTGACCCGCCGGGTGCTGCTGACCCGCCGGGTGCTGCTGGCCCGACGGGTGCTGCGGGCCTGCCGGGTGCTGCTGGCCCGGGT
>JBOGDG010000337.1:0-4422 GCA_050701655.1 Micromonosporaceae bacterium | reverse complement strand
TTGAACTCATCCGAGGAGATCTCCTAACCCGCCCTCACGGGTCAAAGTTTCACGTCATCACCATGCCTCGGCTGAGCTTGACAGAGAGGGCTCGCCGCCGGCCAGCAGCAACTCGTCCCGTATGAGCAGCTGCCGCGATCGGCCGTAAGCCGCGATCTCGTAAAGGAGGTTACGGCAGCGTCGGCGATGTGGCTCGGCAGCCAATTCTGCGCACGCCACATTATCCGCAACCTCGACCAGGTCGACGACGTTCCGGTGTTCTGGACACGCGAGCAGCACGGCGAAGAGGCCAGTACCTGGCTCCTCTTCGCTCACAAGTACGACTACCTGCGCAATCTCGCCGCACGATTCACCCGCGGCATGGCACGCACATTCTGCATCCCGCCGGAGATGGTGAATGCGTCACCACCAGCTGAACGGATCTTGCTCATACTCGCGGTCTCCTTGATGGAGTCTTTCGGCATCCGAGTCCAGGTTGTATCGGACGCGGAGTACGAGACCGTCGACGGCTTCGTCCTTGACGGAAACCGCCGGGCGATCGTTGCCAACTGGGTTCGTGCCGACGGCATCTGGCACGTCGACACCACGACCAGCCGTCCGGCGCTTCGCCAGTACGCCGATGCCGCCGGCTACGCCTGTGCTCACTCGGTGATGAGAACCCGGACCCCGACTCACCGGCTCCGTACGCTGTCCGACTACCTCGGGCTTGACTGGGCCTGGCTCACCCGCCGCTGCGCCGAACTCGCCGACTACGGCACGGAGGGAATCGCGCGGCCGCACAGCCGGCTGCTGTCGGTCGCGGGAGTCGACCGTGCGTGTCGCTACCTCGGTCAACTCGACCAGCCGAACAGCTAGGCTTCGCACCGTTCCCCACATCAGTCATCGAAGGAATCACGTGCCCGCCACCTCAGCGCACCGTCGCGTCGTCGTCTTCGGCATGGGTGGGACCATCGCCATGACCCGCAGCGGCACCGGAGGCGTCGCGCCAGCGTTGTCAGCCGGCGATCTCATCTCCGCGGTGCCCGGCCTTGCCGAGACCGGCCTCACGATAGACGTTGTCGACTTTCGCCGCATGCCGGGCGCGTCGCTGGACTTTGCCGACGTGTCATCGCTCGGCGAGGCGGTTGACGAAGTCTTGGTCTCAGGGGCCCACGGAGTCGTGGTCATCCAAGGCACGGACACCCTTGAGGAGACCGCCTACCTGACCGACTTGCACTACACGGGTGAGCAACCGGTTGTCTTCACCGGCGCGATGCGCAATCCGACGATGGCTGGAGCCGATGGACCGGCCAACCTGCTCGCCGCGGTACAGACCGCCGGAAGCGAGGAGGCACGGGGCATGGGCGTTCTCGTCGTCCTCGCAGATGAAGTCCATGCGGCACGTCGCGTGCGCAAGACCCACACCGCCAGCGGCGCCACCTTCCAGTCACCCAACGGCGGACCGCTGGGCTATCTGGCCGAAGGCCGGCTTCGTGTGCTCAATCGACTGACCGATCGCTTCGCCATACCCCGAGCCGTGTCAGTGTCGCCCCGCATCGCCTTGGTCACGATCACTCTCGGCGACCACGGCGAACTGCTCCACGGCCTTGCGGATCGCATCGACGGCATGGTTGTGGCCGCCATGGGGGTCGGCCACGTACCCGAGCGCCTTGTCGCCACACTTGAGGACCTCGCCAGCCGAATCCCGATCGTGCTCGCCTCCCGCACCGGAGCCGGCGCCGTAGCGACCTCGACCTACGGCTTCCCCGGCTCCGAGAGCGATCTGATCAAGCGCGGACTGATACCGGCGGGCTTCCTCGATCCGCTGAAATCGCGTCTGCTGCTGTACGCCGCTCTCGCGGCCGGGGCTGACAATCCGCGCATCGGCGACGCCTTCGCCCTCGCGGGCGGCTACGAGACAACAGCCAACTGGCCCTGGCCCGACCGCGCCGCTGACAACGGAGAACAGTGATGCGCAGCCACGAGTTGACAATCGGCCGCACGTTTGGCGTCGCCTTCGATCACGGCGATGATTTTTTCCCGGCGCTCGCGGAGTTCTGCCGGGCCAACAACGTACGGCAGGGCTACATCCCCACCTTCATCGCCGGCTTCGCCGAGGTCAAGATCGTCGGTACCTGTGAACAGCTCGCGGACCCACAAGCGCCCGTGTGGTCCCACGTAGGCCTCACCAACGTCGAGGCGCACGGCAGTGGCACCGTCGCGTACAACCCCGAGGAGGACACCATTGAGCCTCACATCCACGTCTCCGTCGGGCTCAAGGAACACAGCGCTACCGGTCACACCAGCCATCTGCTCGGCGCCCGGGTTCAGTTCCTCACCGAGATGCTCTTCGTCGAGATCGCACGTCCCGACATGCGGCGGACACCGAACACCAACCTGTACCAGGTGCCGTTGCTTCACTTCCGATAGCAAGGGGACCCGCCACGCCTCGCGGCCCCGGTAGGCGGGGCCGCACCATCTCGGCTACAGGCCGTACCAGCGGCGGTAGCGGCGGATCAGGCGCCACTGCACCACCACGGCGAGCACCGTGAGCAGCAGCATCACCACGGTGGCCGCGGCGGCGTAGCCGTACCGGAGGTACTCGAAAGCGTTGCGGTAGACGAACAGCGACAGGTACGTGGTGGCGTACGGGGGCGGGCCGCCGTCGGTGACCACCAACGCCGGTACGAAGGAGAACTGCAGACTCAGGATCGTGTCACGCAGCAGCAGCAGCCCGAGCACCGGCGCCATCAACGGCAGCGTGACGCGCCGGAAGATGTCCCACCCGGTGGCGTCCTCGATCGCGGCCAGCTCGTACGCCTCGGGCGGCAGCGCCTGCCGCGCGGCGAGCAGGATCACGAAGCTCTCCCCGATCGTGAACAGGCTCAACAGGATGATCGCCGCGCGCGCGTCGGGCGGGTCGGTGAGCCACTGCGGCGGGGTACGCCCGAGCGCGGTCAACCCGTTCTCGCCGCCGATTGTGAGGAGCTGGTTGACCGGGCCGTACAGCGGGTTGAGCAGCCAGAGCCAGAGCAGCCCGTACGCGATCTCCGGCACCGCGGTGGGCAGCGCGGCGGAGGTACGCGCCGTCCCCACCCCGAACGAGTGGCGGTGCAACAGCAACGCCAGCCCGAACGCGATCCCGAGCCGCAGCGGCACCGCGACCAGCGCGAACCCCAGCGAGTTGCCCAGCGCGGCCCGGAACGCGTCGCTGCCGGCCAGCTCGGTGAAGTTGTCCAGGCCGTTCCAGCTCGGTGCGGTGAGCAGGTCGTAGTCGGTGAACGCGGTGACCAGCGTGATCGCCGCCGGCACCAGCACCAGCACGCCGAGCCCGATCAGGTACGGCGTCAGCATCAGCGTGAGCTGCCCGCGCCCCCGGTCGGCGTCCACCCCGCGCCGGGCCAGCCTCACGGCACCGTCACCCGGCGGCCGGTGGCGGCGTCGAAGAGGTGTACGTCCTCCGCCCGCACCGCCACCCCGACCGTGTCCCCGAGCTCGGGGCGGTCAGCGCTGGCCACCCGCGCCACCAGTGGAAACCCGTCCAACCTCAGGTGCACATACGCGTCCTCGCCCACCACCTCGACCCGCTGCACCACGGCGGATGCGGGGGTGCCGGGCGGGGAGCCCGGAATCGCCTCGGTCGGCGCCGGCAGGGTCACCCTTTCCGGGCGTACCCCGAGCTGCCGGTCGGCAGCGATGATCACCCCCGGCACCCGCAGCGGACCGTCGGCGGGCAGCAGGTTCATCCCGGGCGAGCCGACGAACCGGGCCACGAACGCGGTCGCCGGGGTACGCCAGATCTGCTCCGGCGTACCGACCTGCTCCAGTACGCCGTCCCGCAGCACCGCCACCCGGTCGCCGAGCACCATCGCCTCGGTCTGGTCGTGGGTGACGTGCAGCATGGTGGCGCCCACCCGGTCGTGCAGCGCGCGCAGCTCCACCCGCGTCTCCACCCGCAGCTCGGCGTCCAGATTGGACAGTGGTTCGTCGAGCAGGAACACGTCGGGTTCGCGTACCAGAGCGCGGGCCAGCGCCACCCGCTGCCGTTCGCCGCCGGAGAGCTGCGCCGGGCGGCGCGCCAGCAGATGACCGCAGCCGACGGCCTCGGCCGCGCGGCGTACCCACTCGGCGGTCTCGGCCCGCGGCACGTCCCGTACGGTCGGCCCGAACCCGATGTTGTCGGCCACCGACAGGTGCGGGAACAGCGCGTACGACTGGAACACCATCGACACGTTGCGCCGCCCGGGTCGCAGCGCGGTGACATCCCGCCCGGCGATGCGTACCGCCCCGGCGGCGGCCGGCTGCAGCCCCGCGACCACGCGTAGCAGGGTGGACTTGCCGGCGCCGGAGGGGCCGAGCACCACCAGCAGCTCGCCGCGCGCCACGGTCAGGTCGATGCCGCGCAGCACCGGCGCGCCGCCGTACTCCGCATGCACCCCGACC
>JBOGDG010000336.1:0-4435 GCA_050701655.1 Micromonosporaceae bacterium | reverse complement strand
CGATTAGGTTAATCGGATGACCGAGGCACCTCACCGCGCCGTCAGCGACTCCGTGGACTCCGGCCAGCCCTTCTGCCTGTGGCACGCGGCCGGCCGCACCCGGATCGCGACCGGGGCGGTCACCCGGGTGCCGCTGCTGGCGGAGCTGCCGCGGCCGGGTGAGCTGCCGGTGATCAGCATGGTGCCGTACACCCAGCTGCGGGAACGCGGTTTCGTGCTGCACGACGAGGGTGAGCCGATCCTGGCGCTGGTCCCCGACGAGGTACGCGACGTCGACCTGGACACCCTGCTGGACGGCCCGGAGCCGGCCTTCGGCACGTCCGGGGTCGGCTTCGACCTCGGCGACGAGGAGTTCGCCGACCGCATCGGCAAGGTGATCTCCGAGGAGATCTGCCGTGGTGAGGGCTCCAACTTCCTGCTCTCCCGGCACGGGTACGCCACAATCCAGGGCTTCGACGCCACCGTCGCGAAGGTGATCTTGCGGCGGCTGGTGCGCAACGACCCCGACGCGTACCTCGGCTTCTGTTTCTTCGACGGCGAACGCTACTTCATCGGCTCCTCACCCGAGCGGCACGTCACCGTGCACCGGGGTGAGGTGGTGATGAACCCGATCTGCGGCACCCTGCCCAAGTCGACACTGACCAAGCGGGCCGACCTGATCGAGTTCCTCACCGACCCGAAGGAGATCAACGAGCTGTTCCAGGTGGTCGACGAAGAGCTCAAGATGATGTCCCGGATCTGCGGCGAGGGCGGCACCATCCGGGGGCCGTACCTGAAAGAGATGGGCGCGGTCGTCCACACCGAGTACGAGCTGGTCGGGCACAGCAGGCTCGACCCGGTCGACATCTTCCGCGACACCATGTTCGCCGCCACCATGATCGGCAGCCCCCTGGAGAACGCCGCCCGGATCATCCACAAGTACGAGGACGCCTCCCGCCGCTACTACTCCTCCGCGATCGTGATCCACGAACGCGACGAGGCGGGGGAGGAGCGGCTGGACAGCGCGATCACCATCCGCACCATGGAGGTGACGCCGGACGGGCGCGCGCGGCTGCAGAGCGGCGGCAGCATCGTACGGGACTCCGAGCCGGCGAAAGAGGCGCGCGAGTGCCAGGCAAAGATCGAGGGGCTGCTGCACGCGGTCACCAGCGCCGAGCCGCGCGAGCGGCAGCTGCCGCAGTACTCCGACCGGCTCGTGATGGACATCCTGCAGCTGCGCAACAAGTACCTGTCCCGGTTCTGGACCCAGGACCAGGAGGGCAGCCGGCTGGTCGCCGACGCGCCCGGCAAGTCGATCCTGGTGATCGACAACGAGGACGAGTTCACGTACATGCTGCGCCACGTGCTCTCCCACCTCGGGTACGACGTGACGATCCGCGACTACGACGACCCGTCGCTGCGGCTGGACGGGACCGACCTGGTGCTGGTCGGCCCCGGTCCCGGCGACCCGCTCGATCTCGACGATCCGAAGATCCGCCGGGTGCACGAGATCGTCGCCGAGCTGCGGGCCAGCGGCACCCGGTTCCTCGCGGTGTGTCTCGGGCACCAGGTGCTGTGCAACCAGCTCGGGATGGACGTGGTGGCGGTCGACCCGCCGCTGCAGGGCGTACAGGAGACGGTGGACCTGTACGGCCGGCAGGAGCCGGTCGGGTTCTACAACACCTTCTTCGCGGTACGGCCCGAGGTGGCGCCGGAGGGCGTACAGATCGCCGCCGAGCCGGACGGGTGGGTGATCGCGCTGCGCTCGGAGCGGTTCGCCAGCTTCCAGTTCCACGTCGAGTCGGTGCTCACCAGCAACTCGGCCACGATCCTGCGCGAGGCCCTGGAGCTGCTCCACTAGCGCTTTCTGGGGGCGCGTGGGGCCGGTGGGCTGTCAGTCCGCGGCGGCCCGGCGCGACGCGGTACGGGCGCGGTCCTCGATGATGTCGGCATAGCGGGGCCACAGCGCGGACGGCAGGTCGTGCCCCATGCCGCGGATCACGTGCAGCTCCGCGCCGGGTACCGCACGGCCGGTGGCGATGCCGCCGCTGAGCTGGACCAACGGGTCGGCGGCGCCGTGGATCACCGCCGTCGGCACCCGTACCTGCCGGAGCTGGCGGGTGCGGTCGGGCGCGGCGAGGCAGGCGGCCAGCTGCCGGGCGGTGCCGGCCCGGTTGACGCCCCGGTCGAAGGTACGGGCGGCCCGGTCCCGCATCCGCTCCGCCTCGAACGGGTAACCCGGCGATCCGATCGCGCGGAACGTCCGGACCAGGTGCTCGATGTACGCCCCGCGTTCCGTCGGCGGTGCCGACAGCAGCGCCGCGGCGCCCCGCGTGGACGGTCGCCCGACGAGGCGGTTACCGGTGGTGGACATGATCGAGGTGAGGCTGCGTACCCGCTCCGGGTGCCGGATCGCGAGCAGCTGGGCGATCATCCCGCCCATCGAGCAGCCGACCACATGCGCCGGCCCGGCGCCGAGCGTCTCCAACAGCCCCGCCGCATCGCCGGCCAGGTCTTCCAGGGCGTACGGGGCTCTGCGCCGCAGGTACGCCGCCGGCAGGCTGACCCGGCCGTGCATCGCGGTGGAGCGGCCGCAGTCGCGGTTGTCGTACCGGATGACGTGGAACTCGCGGTCGGCCAGCAGGGCGCAGAGCTCGTCGGCCCACCAGATCATCTGCGCGCCGAGCCCCATGATCAGCAGCAGCGGCTCGTGGTCGGGGTCGCCGAACGTCTCGTAGCACAGCTCGATCCCGTTGACCCCGTTCGCGATCCGCTCCGGCATCGGCGTCTCCCTGTCTCGGCGTACTCCCACGTATCACCATGTAACCACCGCCGGGCGGGGCAGGGCCGGATCCTGCCAGTGGCTGAGACTCACGCCATCGAGCGGGCTGGATAACCCCTGGGGGGTATGCTACGGTCAGTTCTGCGATACCCGAGGGGGGTATGCGGCCCGAGTGGAAGGATCAGAAGCATGATCACCCAGGAGTACGTCGTCAAGGGCATGACCTGCGGACACTGCGTCGGCGCGGTGAGCACCGAGGTAGGGAAGCTTCCCGGTGTCGGCGACGTGGCCGTGGATCTGGCCACCGGCACCGTGAGCGTCACCAGTGCCGAGCCGCTGACCGACGGGGCGGTACGCGACGCCGTCGACGAGGCCGGCTACGAGCTGGTCAGCAACTGACAAACCACAGCACGAGAGCGGAAGGGCACCGTACATGAACACCGCAGTCAAGCTCGGCGGATTCGTACTGGCTCTGGGGGCGGTGTTCGGTGCCACGTACGGGCTCGGCCGGGTGGTCGGGCCGGTCGCCGAAGCGGCCCCCGAGCACGCCGCCAACGCCGATCCGGGTGCCGGCGGCCACGAGGGTGGCCACGAGGGTGACGCCACCGGAAACGCCTCCGACCCGGCCGACGCACACCTTCCCGGCGGGCTGCAGGTCTCCGACCGGGGTTACACGATGCGTCCGATGACCGCCAGCACGGATGAGTTCGCGTTCCAGATCACCGGCCCGGACGGGCATCCGGTCAAGAAGTACGACGTCGAGCACGACAAGCAGATGCACCTGATCGTGGTACGCCGGGACCTCTCCGGCTTCCGGCACGTACACCCGGAGCTGTCCGCCGACGGCACCTGGCGGGTGGACTCCCCGCTCGGCGAGCCCGGCAGCTGGCGGGCGTACGCGGACTTCAAGCCCACCGGCGGCGAAGCCCTGACCCTCGGGGTGGACGTCGATGTGGCGGGCAAGTACGCGCCGAAGGCACTGCCGGCGCCCGCCCGTACCGCGACCGTCGACGGCTACACCGTCTCGCTCGTCGGGTCACTGGAGCCGGGGCGTACCAGCAAACTGACCCTCAGCGTGAGCCGGGACGGGAAGCCGGTCACCGACCTGCAGCCGTACCTGGCCGCGTACGGGCACCTGGTGGCGCTGCGGCAGGGCGATCTGGCGTACCTGCACGTGCACCCGGACGGCGAGCCCGGCGACGGCACCACGGAGGCCGGCCCGGCGATCACGTTCTACGCCGAGGTCCCGTCGGTGGGCAGCTACCGGCTGTACCTGGACTTCCGGCATGGTGGGAAGGTGCGTACCGCTGAATTCACGATCGAGGCGGGTGGACATGACTGACTCCGCAGTGGAGACCGGCGCCGCCGGTGCCGAGCAGCAGACCGAGCTGCTGATCGGCGGCATGACCTGCGCGACGTGCGCCGCCCGGATCGAGAAGAAGCTCAACCGGCTCGACGGGGTCGAGGCCACCGTCAACTTCGCCACCGAGAAGGCGAAGATCCGCTACGCGCTTCCGGTCGCCATCGACGACCTGATCGCGACCGTGGAGCAGACCGGCTACACCGCCGAGCTGCCCGCGCCGCCGGCTGGCGAATCGGCCGAGGGCGCCGCGCCGGAGGCCGGGGAGGTGGCGCTGACCGCGCTGCGCAACCGGCTGCTGATCAGCGCGGCGC
>JBOGDG010000335.1:0-4454 GCA_050701655.1 Micromonosporaceae bacterium | reverse complement strand
GCCCACGTCGGTGCCGCCGGCGGTGGTGCCCGCAGCGCCGGAACGCCCGCGGCGCGGCCGCTCCCGGCGAGGCCGGCGCTCGGTCTCCACCGGCTGCTCGCGACCGGGGATCACTTCACCCTTGTAGATCCACACCTTCACGCCGATCCGGCCGAAGGTGGTACGCGCCTCGAAGAAGCCGTAGTCGATGTTCGCGCGCAGCGTGTGCAGCGGCACCCGACCCTCGCGGTAGAACTCCGAGCGGGACATCTCGGCGCCGCCCAGACGACCCGAGCACTGCGCCCGGATGCCCTTGACCAGCGGGTTCTTCATCGCCGACTGCAGCGCCTTACGCATCGCACGGCGGAAGTTGACCCGGCTGGCGAGCTGCTCTGCGATGCCCTGGGCGACCAGCTGCGCATCGGACTCGGGGTTCTTCACCTCGAGGATGTTCAGCTGCACCTGCTTGCTGGTCAGCTTCTCCAGCTCGCCACGGATCCGGTCCGCCTCGGCGCCCTTGCGACCGATCACGATGCCCGGGCGCGCGGTGTGGATGTCGACGCGTACCCGGTCCCGGGTGCGCTCGATGTCGACCTTGGAGATCCCCGCACGCTCCAGACCGTGGGACATCATCTTGCGGATCTTGACGTCCTCGGCCACGTAGTCCTTGTACAGCTTGTCGGCGTACCAGCGAGACTTCCAATCCGCGCTGATGCCGAGCCGGAAGCCATGCGGGTGAACTTTCTGACCCATTACTCGGCACTCTCCTTCTTCGACGCCTCGGTGGCCTCGGTCGCGGCGTCGTCCGCCTTCGCGGTCGCCTCCTTCGCGGCCTTGGCCGGGGCCGCCTTCTCCGCGCTCTTCGCCGGAGCGGCTGCCTTCGCGGTCTTGCGCGGGGTCCGCGCCGGCGCCGATACCTGCACGCTCTCCAGCACCACGGTGATGTGGCTGGTCCGCTTCCGGATCCGGTACGCCCGGCCCTGCGCCCGCGGCCGGAACCGCTTGAACGTCGGACCCTCGTCCACGTACGCCTCGGCGACCAGCAGCGAATCGGGATCGAGCCGCTCGTTGTTCTCCGCGTTCGCCATCGCGCTGGCGAGCACCTTGTAGACCGGCTCGCTCGCCGCCTGGGGCGCGAACTGCAGCACCGTGAGCGCCTCCTGCGCGGGTAGACCGCGGATGAGGTTGACTACACGGCGCGCCTTCATCGGCGATACGCGCACGAAACGCGCGATCGCTCTGGCGCCCGGCAGCGTGGGCGCGCCACCTGTGGTTGGCATCGGGAGTCCCCTTGCTCTTTCTATCCGTACGTACGTCGCAGGACCGCCGGGCGCTTAGCGCCGGCGAGCCTTCCGGTCGTCCTTCTCGTGGCCCCGGAACGTCCTGGTCGGGGCGAACTCGCCGAGCTTGTGCCCGACCATCGCGTCGGTGATGAAGACCGGGACGTGTTTGCGCCCGTCGTGGACCGCGATGGTCATGCCGATCATCTCGGGGATGATCGTGGACCGCCGCGACCAGGTCTTGATCACGTTCTTGGTGCCCTTGTCCTTCTGGACTTCCACCTTCTTTGCCAGGTGGTCGTCGACGAACGGGCCCTTCTTCAAACTGCGAGGCATCTGCTGCTATCTCCCACTCAGCGCTTCTTGCCGGTACGACGGCGCCGGACGATGAGTCGGTCGCTCGGCTTGCTCTTGGCACGGGTACGGCCTTCCGGCTTACCCGCCGGGTTCACCGGGTGCCGGCCACCGGAGGTCTTACCCTCACCACCACCGTGCGGGTGGTCCACCGGGTTCATGGCGACACCGCGTACGGTCGGGCGCTTGCCCTTCCACCGCATCCTGCCGGCCTTACCCCAGTTGATGTTGGACTGCTCGGCGTTGCCCACCTCACCGACCGTGGCGCGGCAGCGTACGTCGACCAGCCGGATCTCGCCGGACGGCATCCGCAGGTGCGCGTACGCGCCCTCCTTGGCCAGCAGCTGCACGCTCGAGCCGGCGGAACGCGCCATCTTGGCACCGCCGGCCGGACGCAGCTCCACGGCGTGCACCGTGGTGCCCACCGGCATGTTGCGCAGCGGCAGGTTGTTGCCCGGCTTGATGTCGGCGCGGGGGCCGTTCTCGATCCGGTCCCCCTGCTTGAGGTCCTTCGGGCAGAGGATGTAGCGCTTCTCCCCGTCGGCGAAGTGCAGCAACGCGATCCGGGCGGTCCGGTTCGGGTCGTACTCGATGTGAGCGACCTTCGCCGGGATGCCGTCCTTGTCGTGCCGCCGGAAGTCGATCAGCCGGTACTGCCGCTTGTGGCCGCCGCCGCGGTGCCGCGTGGTGATCTTGCCCTGCGCGTTACGCCCACCCTTGGAGTGCAGCGGACGCAGCAGCGACTTCTCTGGCTCGTCCCGGGTGATCTCGACGAAGTCAGCGACGCTGGAGCCGCGACGACCCGGGGTGGTCGGCTTGTATTTGCGAATACCCATAGTCTCGTCCTCAGCTCACCGGACCGCCGAAGGCTTCAATGCGGTCGCCCTCGGCGAGCGTCACGATCGCCCGCTTGGTGTCCTTGCGCTTGCCCCAGCCGTGCCGGGTACGACGCCGCTTCCCCTCACGGTTGGCGGTGTTCACCCGCAGCACCCGTACGTTGAAGATCTGCTGGATCGCGATCTTGATCTGCGTCTTGTTCGCGTCCGGGTGCACCAGGAACGTGTACTTGTTCTCGTCCAGCAGGCCGTAGCTCTTCTCGGAGACGACTGGCTGGAGGATGACGTCGCGTGGGTCAGCGATAGCCACGGCGCTCATTTCGCGTCCTCCTCATCGTCCTGCTTCGCACCCGGAGCCGCGAAGCCGGCTTTCTCGGCGTCGTCGACGGTCGCGAAGTAGAACTCCGCCTTGGTCGCCTTGTAGTGGCGGCTGCCCGGCTCGTGGTAGAGCCCGGACTGCTCGTTGCCCTTGATCGGGTAGTCCTCGGGCACCGAGCCGTCCTCGGGCGGGATCACCGAACCGGCGTACGGGCCGGGCTCCGGCTCGGCCGCATTCTCGGCCTTGACCTCGGCCTTCTTCTCGGCCTTCTTGGTGTCCGCCTTCTCGGCCTTCGCGTCAGCCTTCTCAGCCTTCTCAGCCTTCTCAGCCTTCTCAGCCTTCTCGGCCTTCGCCTTCTTAGCGGGCTTCTTCTTCGGCTTGACCTCGACCTCGGTGATCTCGAGCTCACCGCCCAGGAACGCCCGCAGCGCCGCCGTCGTGAACACCACGTCGTCGTTGACCAGCACGTCGTACGTGTTCAGCTGGTCCGGCGTCAGCAGGTGCACCGTCGGTACGTTGCGCAGGCTCTTCCAGGTGAGCTCGTCTTCGCGGTCGATGACGACCAGCGCACGCCGGGTCTCGACCACGCTGGTCAGCGCCGCTAGCGCCGCCTTGGTGGACGGCACGTCACCCTCGACCAGGTCGGAGACCACGTGCACCCGGCCGTCGCGGGCCCGGTCGGAGAGCGCACCACGCAGCGCGGCCGCCTTCATCTTCTTCGGCACCTTCTTGCTGTGGTCTCGCGGCAACGGGCCGTGCACCACACCACCGCCGGCGAACTGCGGCGCCCGGATCGAGCCCTGCCGAGCCCGGCCGGTGCCCTTCTGCCGGTACGGCTTCTTGCCGCCGCCGGCGACCTCGCCACGGGTCTTCGCCTTGTGGGTGCCCTGCCGCGCGGCCGCCTGCTGTGCCACCACGACCTGGTGCATCAGCGGAATGTTGGCCTGCGCGTCGAAGATCTCCCCAGGCACCGTGACGGTCCCGGTGGTGCCGCCCTCGGCGTCGACCACGTCGACCTGCACCGGAGCCGGCCTCGCGTCGGTTACTGCCCGCGTCATGCCGCACCACCCATGCCCAGCGGAGCCTTGGCAGCGGTACGCACCAGGATCAGGCCGCCCTTGGGGCCCGGCACCGCGCCCTTGATCAGCAGCAGGTTGTTCTCGGTGTCGACGGCGTGCACGGTCAGGCTCTGCACCGTGTGGCGTACCCCGCCCATCCGGCCGGCCATCTTCTGACCGCGGAAGACGCGGCCCGGAGTGGCGCAGCCGCCGATCGAACCCGGCGAGCGGTGCTTGCGCTCCACACCGTGCGACGCACGCAGGCCGTGGAAGCCGTGCCGCTTCATGACACCGGCGAACCCCTTGCCCTTGGTCTTGCCGGTGACATCCACCAGCTGACCGGACTCGAAGGTCTCGACCGTGACCTCGGCGCCCAGCTCGTACTCGCTGGCATCGGTGGTACGCAGCTCGACGGCGTGCCGCCGCGGCGCCGTACCGGCCCTGTCGTAGTGGCCGGTCAGCGGCTGGTTCACCTTGCGCGGGTCGATCTGGCCGTACGCCAGCTGGACGGCGGAGTAACCGTCCTTGTCGGCCGTACGCACCTGGGTGACGACGCACGGCCCGGCCTGCACCACAGTGACCGGGACGACGCGGTTGTTCTCGTCCCAGACCTGGGTCATGCCGAGCT
>JBOGDG010000334.1:0-4493 GCA_050701655.1 Micromonosporaceae bacterium | reverse complement strand
GCGCCGGCCCGCCCATGATCAACTCGGCGCCAGGCCGAAACACGCCGGGCGTGTTTCGGTGTCAGTGCGAGTTGATCATGAGGTTGCCAGTCCAGAGCCCGACCCGCGCCGAGCGGCGCCACCCGCCGGCGGATCGACGCCCGCCCTCGCGCGCCGGCAGGCGGCGGTCGGGTATTCGTGAGGTACGCCGGAATTGGGTGTTGACCTGGGGAGTCAGGCTGAGTAATTTGCAAATAGTTAAGAAAGTTCCCTAATAGCTCACGCGCTCGCAGCTGTCGATCCTGGGGAGGCCCCCGACATGAGAGCCCATATCAAGATCCTCGTCACCGGCGCGGTGTTGGTGCCGCTCGTTGCCGCGGGCATCACCTCGGCGGCGTACGGCGAGGCGGCCGCGCCGGTACGGGTGAACTCCAACGGCACGGCTCTCTCCGACGCGGGTGGCAACGCCTGGTCGGCGGACCGCGCGTACACCTCGGGTAGTTGGGGTTATGACACCCGCTACGGCAGCGGCTCGACCGGCAACGCCATCGCCGGCACCACCGACGACTCGCTTTACCAGAGCTACAACCTGTTCCACAACGGGACGGGCTATAAGTTCGACCTGCCCAACGGCAGCTACCATGTGAAGCTGAAGATGATGGAGGACTGGGCGACGGCGGCCGGCCACCGCAGGTTCGACGTCAAGATCGAGGGCAATACCGTGCTCAGCGCCTTCGACATCTTCGCCACCTGCGGCAAGTACACCGCCTGCGACCGTACGTTCACCGCGTCGGTCACCGACGGTCAGCTCAACGTCGGGTTCACCATGAACGGCGGCGCCAACTACGGCACCGTCTCCGCGATCGAGGTCACCGGCGGCAACGGCGGCGACCCGAGCCCGACCCCCACCACCAGCCCCACGTCCAGCCCGACGTCGAGCCCCCCGCCCACCGACAGCACGCCGCCGAGCGCACCTGGCAACCTGCGCTCCACCGGCACCAGCTCGTCGAGCGTCTCGCTGGCCTGGAACACCTCCACGGACAACGTCGGCGTCACCGGGTACGACGTGTTCCGCGGCTCCACCAAGGTCGCCACCGTCACCGGCACCAGCCACGTCGACAGTGGACTGTCGGCGAGTACGACGTACACGTACACCGTGAAGGCGCGGGACGCGGCCGGCAACGTGTCGGCGGCGAGTAACCAGATCTCGGCCACCACCCAGTCCGGGGGCGGCGGAGGCGGCGGCGACAAGGTGCTCGGCTACTTCACCGAGTGGGGCGTCTACCAGCGCAACTACCACGTGAAGAACGTCGACACGTCCGGTTCGGCGGCGAAGCTGACGCACATCAACTACGCGTTCGGCAACGTACAGAACGGGCAGTGCACGATCGGCGACGCGTACGCGGCGTACGACAAGTTCTACGACGCGGCGTCCAGTGTGGACGGTCAGTCCGACACCTGGGACGCGGGCGCGCTGCGCGGCAACTTCAACCAGCTGCGGAAGCTGAAGAAGAAGCACCCGAACATCAAGGTGCTGTGGTCCTTCGGTGGCTGGACCTGGTCCGGCGGCTTCGGCCAGGCGGCGCAGAACCCGGCGGCGTTCGCCGACTCCTGCTACAAGCTGGTGGAGGACCCGCGCTGGGCTGACGTGTTCGACGGCATCGACATCGACTGGGAGTACCCGAACGCGTGCGGCCTGCAGTGCGACACCAGCGGGTTCTCGGCCTACCGGAACCTGATGTCGGCGCTGCGTACCCGGTTCGGCTCCGGCAACCTGGTGACCGCGGCGATCACCGCCGACGCCACCAACGGCGGCAAGATCGACGCCGCCGACTACGCCGGCGCCGCGGCGTACGTCGACTGGTACAACGTCATGACGTACGACTTCTTCGGAGCCTGGGACGCCGACGGCCCGACCGCCCCGCACTCGGCCCTGACCAGCTACAACGGCATCCCGATCGCGGAGTTCCACTCCTCGGCGGCGATCGCGAAGCTGAAGGGCAAGGGGATCGCCGGAAGCAAGCTGCTGCTCGGCATCGGCTTCTACGGCCGGGGCTGGACCGGCGTCAACCAGTCCGCACCGGGCGGCTCCGCGACCGGGCCCGCGCCCGGTACGTACGAGCAGGGGATCGAGGACTACAAGGTGCTCAAGACCCGCTGCCCGGCGACCGGCACCGTCGGCGGTACGGCGTACGCGTACTGCGGTGGCCAGTGGTGGAGCTATGACACCCCGGCCACGATCGGCGGCAAGATGTCCTACGCCAAGAACCAGGGCCTCGGCGGCGGCTTCTTCTGGGAGCTGTCCGGCGACACCGGCAACGGTGAGCTGATCGCCGCGATGCGCAGCGGCCTCGGCTAGCCCCCCGGCCCGGCCAGCCTCACCAGTCCTGGTTGGCCCGTGCCCCCCACAAGGGGACCGGGATCGCGACACTTACCCGCGGTGTCCCACGATCCCGGTCCCCGCCCCTACGGAGGACCGCCCCGCCCCACCTGGCACCCGCCCGCTACAGCGGAACAGCCCACGAGGAGAGGCAGATGAAGCGAACGGCCGCACTGCTGGGACTCGCCGTACTCGCCGCGGTGGTGGCACCGGCGGCGGAGGGCGTCGCCGCGGTGTCGTACGTGCGGAGCACCGTCGAGCTGGCCACCGCCAGCAGCCACGACGGCAACCTGCCGCGGAACACGCTGGACAGCAACCGGGACACCCGGTGGTCGGCCAACGGCGACGGCCAGTGGCTCAGGCTCGACCTGGCCGGCGCGCGGCAGATCGGGCTGGTGAAGCTGGCGTTCTTCCGGGGCGCCGAGCGGCGGGCGCAGTTCGACCTGCAGGTCTCCAGCGACAACAGCAGCTGGCGTACCGTCTGGTCCGGCCAGAGCAGCGGCACCACCACCGGCCTGGAGACCTTCGACTTCGCCGACACCTCCGCCCGGTACGTGCGGTACCTGGGCCACGGCAACACGTCCAACACCTGGAACAGCCTCACCGAGGCCGAGGTGCACGTGGTCGCCGGCACCAGCCAGCGGGTGTCGGTGGGCGGCGACGGCCGGCTGGTCTACCCGCCGTACTCCAACGGCGACCGGATCCCGGACTTCTCCCGCGCGGGTTACCGGGGCGGCGGAGTGGCGCTGCCGGCGGTGCCGGTGCGGCGTACCGTCTCGCCGGTCTCCGGGGACGACCGCGCCAGCATCCAGTCCGCGATCGACGCGGTCAGTGGGCTCACCCCCGACGCGTCCGGCTTCCGCGGCGCGGTGCTGCTGCGGGCCGGCACGTACGAGGTCTCAAGCAGCCTGACGATCCGTACCAGCGGGGTGGTGCTGCGGGGTGAGGGTGACGGCGCCGGCGGCACGGTGCTGCGGGCGACCGGGACCTCCGTACGCACCCTGATCAACGTCACCGGCTCCGGCAGCCGCAGCGAGGTGTCGGGCAGCCGCAAGGCTGTGACCAGCTCTTACGTCCCGGTCGGCGCGCGTACGCTCACGGTCTCCGACGGCTCCGGCTTCCGGGTCGGCGACTCCGTAGTGGTGGTACGCACCCCGAATCAGTCCTGGATCGACGCGGTCGGGATGGACTCCTGCACCACGAAAGGCACCTCGTACGACACCTCCGACGTGAGCGGCGTGACCTGCCTGTCGGAGACGGTCTGGACGCCCAGCTCGCGCACCATCCACTACGAGCGGACCATCACCGCGGTCAACGGCAACCAGCTCACCATCGACTCGCCGGTGGTGAACCCGATGCAGTCGCAGTTCGGCGGCGGGGCGGTCTACAAGTACACCTTCGGCGGGCGGATCTCCAATGTCGGCGTGGAACACCTGCGGGCGGACTCGGCGTACACCTCGTCGACCGACGAAGCGCACGCCAACTGGGCGGTGAGGTTCGCCGCCGCCCGCAACGGCTGGGTCCGCAACGTGACGTCGCGATACTTCACCCAGGGCACGTTCCACGGTCAGGGCGGCGCTTCGTTCATCACCGTCGCCGACAGCGCCTCCACCGACCACCGGTCGCAGATCACCGGGGGCCGGCGGTACCCGTTCAGCCTGGACGGCGCTTCTCACGTACTACTGATGCGGTTGTACGCCAGCAGCGGCCGGCACGACTTCGCGACCGGCTCGAACACCCCGGGACCGAACGTGTTCCTGGACAGCCGGGCCGAGGACTCGCGCTCCGAGATGGGGCCGCACCACCGCTGGGGCACCGGCACCCTGTTCGACAACGTGGTGCACAACAGCGCCGGCGGCAACCAGATCCTGGGTACGTACAACCGCGGCAACTCCGGCACCGGGCACGGCTGGTCGGGGGCGTACCAGGTGTTCTACAACTGCCTCGGCGACAAGCACCGGGTCTCCAGCCCCCCGTACGCCCGCAACTGGTCGATCGGCTGCCGTAGCACGGTGCGGGAAGGCACCGGGGAGTTCGACGCGTACGGCGGCCCGGTCGGTCCGTGGAGCCTCTACCTGCACCAACTCCGCGACCGCCTGGGCGAATCCGCACTCCGCAACATCGGCTACTGACC
>JBOGDG010000333.1:0-4501 GCA_050701655.1 Micromonosporaceae bacterium | reverse complement strand
CCACCAGACCCTTGACAACATCCACATTTCGTTAACTATCCGGCTTTGGGGCTAGCGCGGCGTAGCGGCGGCCCAGGGTGTCGGGGGCGGGGCGGGGGCTGTCGCCGTACCACCGGGCGACGTCGATGCCGAGCGAGAGGATCGCCCGGGCGGCGGTACGTACGTCGTCGACCCGAAATCGGCCCGCCGCCACGCCCGCCTCGATCATCTCGCGTACCGCCCGTTCGGTCTGCCGGCGCAGCGCCGCCACCTCGGCGAACTCGGCCTCCGGCAGGGCGTGCAGCTCGTACTGGACGACCCGCGCGATCCGGTGCCCACGGGCGTGCCAGGCGACGAAGCGCGCCACGAACTCGGCGAGCCGCTCGGCGGGGTCCTCGGCGGTGAGGTCGTGCACCAGCCGCAGCGCCTCGGTGTGGCCGCTGCGGCTGATCGCGTACAGCACCGCCGCCTTGGAGGGGAAGTGCACGTACAGAGCGGCCGGGCTCATCCCGGCGGCGGTGGCGATGTCGCGGGTGGTGGTGGCGTGGTAGCCCCGCTCGGCGAACAGCTCGACCGCCTCGGCCATCAGCCGCCGGGCGGTCGGCGAGGTCACCTCCGGCCACAGCTCGCCGGTCGCCGGCACGGTCGCCGGCCTGGTGGTCATCCGGGTGGCCCGGGCAGGTTGACCAGCTCGGCGAGCGCGGCGCGGTGCCGGCCCGGCGTACCGAGGGCGATCTCGTCGCTCTTGGCGCGCTTCAGGTACAGGTGCGCCGGGTGCTCCCAGGTCATCCCGATCCCGCCGTGCAGCTGTACGCACTCCTCGGCGGCGAGCACCGCCACCTCGGAGCAGTGCGACTGCGCGACGGCGACCGCCACCGGTACGTCGGCGCTGCCGGTGGCGAGCGCGTCTGCGGCGTACCGGGCGGCGGCGCGGGCGGTGACGAGCTGCTGCCACAGGTCGGCGAGCCGGTGCTTGAGCGCCTGGAACGAGCCCACCGGGCGGCTGAACTGGTGCCGCTGCTTCAGGTAACCCACGGTCTCGGTGAGGCACCACTCGGCGAGCCCGAGCTGTTCGGAGGCGAGCAGCCCGGCACCGGTGAGCACCGCCCGCTGCCAGGCCGCGACCGCGGCGGCTCCGGTCGCGATCCGCCGCGACTGCGCCCGTTCGAAGGTCACGTCGGCCAGCGGCCGGGTCAGGTCCAGCGACACCAACGGCGTGACCAGAACCCCTTCTTCACCGGTACGCACGGCGTGCAGCTCGGGCCCGTCCGGCCCGATCGCGGGGACGATCAGCAGCTCCGCGACCACGGCGTCGGGCACGGTGCCGACCCGCCCGGTGAGCCCTTCGCCGACCCGTACCCCCGCCGGGAAGTCTTGCCCGGGATAGGCCGCGAGGGAGGCCGCGAGCCCGGCCACCAGCTCACCGGTCGCCACCGGTTGGAGCAGCTCAGAGTCGGATGCCAGCAACGCCGTGGTGGCCAGCACCGAGTGCCCCAGGTACGGCACCGGCGCCACGAACCGGCCCAGCTCCTCGGCGACCACCGCGGTCTCGCGCAGGCTGGCGCCGGCGCCGCCGGAGGCCTCCGGGACCTGCAGCGCGGTCACCCCCAGCTCGGCGGTGAGTGTCTTCCACAGCCCAAGGTGGTACGGCTGGTCCGTCTCGCACCGCGCCAGCACCTCGGCCGGGCCGCACCGGTCGGTCAGCAGCTCCCGTACCGCCCCGCGCAGCTGCTCCTCGGTGTCTGAGTACAGGAGGTTCATCGGGGGAGGTCCTTCCACGGGACGTCCTTGTCGGTACGCGGCTCCGCCGGCAGCCCCAGCACCCGCTCGGCGATGATGTTGCGCAGGATCTCCGAGGTGCCGCCCTCGATCGAGTTGCCCTTCGCCCGCAGGTAGCGGTAGCCGGCGTCGCGCCCGGTGAAGTCCACCAGCTCGGGCCGGACCATCGTCCAGTCGTCGTACCGCAGGCCGTCCTCGGCGAGCAGCTCCACCTCCAGGGCGGACAGCTGCTGGGACAGCTGCGCGAAGCCGAGCTTCATCGCCGATCCCTCCGGGCCGGGTGCGCCGGCGGCGAGCGCCTGCCGCAGCCGGTCGCCGGCGAGCCGCTGCGCCTCCCACCGCACCCACAGCGCCAGCAGCCGGTCGTGCAGCGCGTGGGTACGCCGTTCGGGATGCTCCCGCCAGCTCTGCGCCACCACCCCGACCATCCCCGCCTCACGGGGCTGCGGGCGACCGCCGATCGCGACCCGCTCGTTCATCAGCGTGGTCTGTGCGACCTTCCAGCCCTCGCCCACCTCGCCCAGCCGGTATGCGTCCGGGATTCGTACGTCGGTGAGGAACACCTCGTTGAACTCGGCCTCGCCGGTGATCTGCCGCAGCGGGCGTACCTCCACGCCGGGCTCGGTCATGTCGCAGACGAAGTAGCTCATGCCCTGGTGTTTCGGCAGCTCAGGATCGGTACGCGCGAGCAGGATCCCGAACCTCGCGTTGTGCGCGCTGGAGGTCCACACCTTCTGCCCGGTGACCCGCCAGTCGCCGGCCTCGTCGCGCCGGGCCCGGGTACCGGCGGTGGCCAGATCGGAGCCGGCGCCGGGCTCACTGAACAGCTGGCACCACACCTCGTCGCCGGTCCACAGCGGACGCAGAAAGCGTTGCTTCTGGTCCTCGGTGCCGTACCGGAGGATCGTCGGGGCGGCCATGCCGAGGCCGATCCCGATCCGGCGCGGATCGTTGTCCGGCGCCCCGGCGGCTTCCAGCTCGCGGTCGACCACCGCCTGCAGCGCGCGTGGCGCGTCCAGCCCGCCGAGCCCGTAGGGGAAGTGCACCCACGCCAGCCCGGCGTCGAACCGGGCCCGCAGGAACGCCAGCCGGTCGGTGGTGGCGGGGTCGTGCTCGGCCAGGAGGGCCCGTACCCGCTGGGGCAGCTCTTCTGGGGTCATCGGGTCAGTCCTGCGGTCCGCCGGCGACATAGATCACCTGCCCGGAGACGAACCCCGACTCGTCGCTGACCAGGTACGACGCCAGCGCGGCGATGTCGTCCGGGGTGCCGACCCGGCCTACCGGGATCTGGGTCACCGCGGCCTGCTTGAAGTCCTCGAACGACATCCCCATCCGCTCCGCGGTGGCGGCGGTCATCTCGGTGGCGATGAAGCCGGGCGCGATCGCGTTCGCGGTGACGCCGAACTTGCCCAGCTCGATCGCGAGCGTCTTGGTGAAGCCCTGCAGCCCGGCCTTCGCCGCCGAGTAGTTGACCTGGCCCCGGTTGCCCAGCGCGGAGGTGCTGGACAGGTTGACGATCCGGCCCCACTTCGCCTCGGTCATGTACCGCTGCGCGGCCCGGGTCATCAGAAACGACCCCCGCAGGTGTACGCCGATCACCGCGTCCCAGTCCTGGTCGGTCATCTTGAACAGCAGGTTGTCGCGTGTGATCCCGGCGTTGTTCACCAGCACCGTGGGCGGCCCCAGCTCGGCGGCAATCCGCTCCACGGCGGCCTGCACCTGGACGCCGTCGCTGACGTCGGCGCCGACGGCGAGGGCACTCCCGCCGGCCTCCTCGATCGCCTTCACGGTCTCGCCGCACGCCGATTCGTCGAGGTCGACCACGGCGAGGGCGTACCCGTCGCGGGCGAGCCGTTTCGCGACGGCGGCGCCGATCCCGCGGGCGGCTCCGGTGACGATCGCGGTGCGCGGGGCTGACTCGGTCACTGGCGTACCTCCTTGACTAAGCAAGCGCTTAGAAGTTAGCGCCCGTTACGGTCGCGTGTCCAGAGGCTCACCACCGCTTATGATCAACAGGCACATTTGGGCGCGGTGCGCCGGGGGAGCATCGGACGTACGCCGCGGGAGGGCCGATGCTGGAAGACCTCGGGCGCGAGCTGAGCGAGCACTGGCTGCTGTACGCCTCGATCCCCTTCATCGCCGCCACCATCGGGTACGTCACCAAGTACGTCGCCGTCGAGATGATGTTCCGCCCGCTGGAGTTCAAGGGGATCAGGCCCTTCCTGGGCTGGCAGGGCGTACTGCCGGCGAACGCCGGGCGGATGGCCGCCACCGCGATGGACCTGCTACTCGGCAGACTGATCGACCCGCACGAGATCCTCCGCCGGCTCGATCCGCACCGGATGGTGCGCGAGGTCGAGGAGCCGCTGCGGACGGTCTCCGGCGCGGTCGGGGAGGAGTTGCTGCGGGAGTACCAGGCCGACCTGTGGGAGATGACGCCCGGCCCGGTGCAGCGGTTGATCATCGGAGAGGTACGCCGGCAGGCCCCCGTGGTGGCGCGCAAGCTGCTGCCCGAGGTGATCGACAACATCGAGGACTACATCGACGTACGGGATCTCGCGATCACCAACCTGATCCGCGACAAGGCGACGCTGAACCGGCTGATCCGCGACGTCGCCAAACCCGAGATGGACTTCATCATCCGCTCCGGGCTGTATTTCGGCTTCGGGCTCGGGCTGATCCAGGTGATCGTCTGGGCGCTCACCCACGAGCCGCTCGTGATGCCGCTGTTCGGGCTCTTCGT
>JBOGDG010000332.1:0-4520 GCA_050701655.1 Micromonosporaceae bacterium | reverse complement strand
GCTGCGGCCCGCTGCTGCGCCTCGTACGCGTTGACCGCCCCGCCGATCGGGTCCTCGGCGGCGAGCGCCAGCACTCGGCGCAGCACGCTGGCGCGGGCGTACAGTCGGCGGCTGCGCGGGTCGTAGCCGGGCGGCAGCTCACTCCCGGTCCCGGTACGCCGCAGCGCCGTCAACGCTTCGCCCAGCTCGGGCCGCCACCGGGCCACGTCCAGGGACGCGAGCGCGTCGGTGGACTCGGTGAGCGCCACGGACAGCTCGGACTCGGCTTCCGCCGGCTGGGCGGCGTCCGGGGGCGGCGCCGGCTCGGTGTCGAACCCGAAGCCGAGCCAGGTCACGCTGTGCCACACGTCGCCGGAGCCCGAGCGGTGCTCGGTCAGCTCCGGCACCAGCCCCAGCGTGCCGGCGATCACCCCCTCGCCCCGCAGCAGCGCCGCTCCGGTGAACGGCCCCGGACCGGGCAGCCCGCGCGGATCGCCGGGTGCCGGCAGCACCAGCCGCACCTGCTCGGGCCGCAGCGCCGACAGGGTGGTGAGCGCTTCGGCCAGCGGCACGTCCCGCCAGCTGCCCGGCAGGTCCCGGCACACGTGTTCGGCATCCCCGCTCACCCGGTGGGCCACGTCGTCGTACGGCACCAGGCCGGCGCGCCACGCACGTACCCAGGGGACCAGCCGGGCGGAGAACGGCGCTGGCGGTGAGGACACCTGTCGAGGGTAAGCGACGGCACGGCGCGTCGCCTTCGGTCGTTACGGCTGGCGTTCTAGCGTTTGTCCGATGGGGAGGATGAGCATGGAGGGCAGTGGTCCCGGCAGTGTCTACTACGGGTCCGACGTGCTCGCTGGCAACTGGCGGCGGCGTACCGAGGTGCCGGTGATCGACGCCGAGCCGGAGCTGGTGGTCGAGGACCCGGAGACCGGGTTCTGCGGCGCGGTGGTCGGCTTCGACGGCGACGCGGTGGTGTTGGAGGACCGGTACGGGGCGCGCCGGCTGTTCCCGATGCTGCCCGCAGCTTTCCTGTACGAGGGCCGGCCCGCCACCCTGCGTAAGCCGGCCGCGTCGGCGGCGGCGCCGGCTAGGAGGCGTACCGCCTCGGGGTCGGTCGCGGTGGCGGGGGTGACCGCACGGGTGGCGCGGGCGAGCCGGATCTGGGTGGAGGGCGTACACGACGCGGCGCTGGTGGAGCGGATCTGGGGCGACGACCTGCGGATCGAGGGGGTCGTGGTGGAGCCGCTGGACGGCATCGACGACCTGCCCGGGGCGGTACGCGGCTTCGGCCCCAGCCCTATCAGGCGGCTCGGCGTACTGGTCGACCATCTGGTGCCGGGCAGCAAGGAGAGCCGGATCGTGGCATCGGTGAACTCGCCGTACGTGCTGGTCACCGGGCACCCGTACGTGGACATCTGGCAGGCGGTGAAGCCCCGCGCGCTGGGGATCGCCGGGTGGCCCACGGTGCCGATGGGCACGTCATGGAAGGAGGGTGTCTGCGCCGCGCTGGGCGTCAGCGATCCGCAGACCATGTGGCGCCGGGTGCTCGGTGCGGTGCGGGATTTCCACGACGTGGAGACGCCGCTGCTGGGCGCGATGGAGCGGCTGATCGACTTCGTCACCACCGCACCCGACCCCGACTGAGCCCACCCGGCGTCAGCTCTCCGGCATCGGGTCCCGGCTGAACTCGAAGGTCGCGATGTCGAGCACGGTGACCGCGCCGGCGGTGTCGCGGCGTACCGTCAGCAGCTCCCCGTCGTTGGCGCCGCTGTGGCAGCGCCACCGGTCCGGGGCTTCGAGGGCGAACCGCCACTCCATCTCCGGGCGCAGCACCGGCCAGAACACCAGCTCACCAGGCTCGGCACGGTAGCTTGCCAGGAACTCGATCCCCATGAACCACCAGCGCCCGTACAGCTCGGCGAACTCCTCCGGTGGCGGCGCCGCGGGCCGCCACGGCTGGGGAGGAGCCGGCTCCCGCTCCAGCACCTCGTCGATCACCTCACCGCAGAGCGGCATCAGCGAGACCTTTCCGTTGTACGCGTTCCCGAAGGCGAACGCCGCCGTGCCCGAGGCGCGGTGCACCCCGAGGAACGCCTGATACCCGGGCATCGAGCCGCCGTGTCCCACCAGGATCCGGTCGCCGCGCCGGATCAGCTGCAGCCCGAGCCCGTACCCGCCGGACCAGCTGTCCACATCGGAGATCATCACCGGTACGGTCATCTCCGCCAGCGTCCCGGGGTCGAGTACGCCGGCCGGCGGGTCGGCGAGGAACGCCGCCCAGCGGGCCAGGTCGCTCACCGTGCTCCACAGCTGCCCGGCGGGCGCCATCGCGACCGAGTCGTGGCGCGGCTCCTCCCGCAACGTGCCGTGCCACGGGTGCACCACGTACCCGCGGGCGTACGGCTCCTGGCAGTCGTAGCTGGTGCGCGTCATCCCCAGCGGCTCCAGCAGCCGGCGCTCCACCAGCTCACGCCAGGACGCGTCGCCGAGCCGTTCGGCGAGCGCCCCGAGCAGCGCGTACGCCAGGTTGGAGTAGTGGTGCGTGCGGTAGCGGGGGTGGATCAGCGCCTCCGGTCTCAGCGCCTTCAGCAGCTCATCCAGCGATACGCCGGGCGCCCGTTCCCACCACGGCCCGTCCGGTTCGCGCTGCAGCCCGGAGGCGTGTCCCAGCAGCTGCCGTACGGTGAGCCCGCCGACCGGCGTACCGGGGAGATGGGTTTCGAGTGGGTCGTCGAGGGTGAGCCGCCCCGCGTCGCGCAACTGCATCACCAGCGTCGCGGTCAGCGTCTTGGTGATCGACCCGATCCGGAACTGCGTGTCGGAGTCGGGCGCGGGGTCCCCGGCGGCGGCGACGTGCGCCAGCGCGCCGTCGCGTACCACCCCCAGAATCAATGCGGGGGTACGGCCGTCCGCCTGCGCGGTGGCGGTGAGCTGGTCGATCCGGGTGGTCGTGGTGAGCTGCAGCCCCACCGGGGACACCTCCGATGTTGTCCTGTGATGCGACGCGGCACACCGTTCGCGCCGCCTCGTGTCAGGATTGAAGTGTGGCAGCACTCATCTGGCTGATCATCGGCATCGGGCTCGTCGTCGCCGAGATCTTCACGGTCGATCTGTTTCTGTTGATGCTTGCGGTCGGTGCGTTCGCGGCGGCGGGTACGGCGCTGGCGACCGACAACCTGGTGGTGCAGGTGTTGATGTTCGGTGCGGTGTCGGCGCTCGCCGTCGGCGGGATCCGGCCGTTCATCAAGAAACGCATGCTGCACTCCAGCGAGTCGGAGACGCCGCTGTCGGTGGCCGCCATCGAGGGCGCGGTGGCGACGGTGATGGAGCGGGTCGACACCGACAAAGGGCTGGTCAGCGTCGCGGGCGACACCTGGACCGCCCGGGCGTACGACGCCACGCAGGTGTTCGAGCCCGGCGACCGGGTCAAGGTTGTGGAAGTCAAGGGCGCCACGGCGCTGGTCTGGAAGGACGTCTGACAGTGGGAACTCTGCTCCTGGTACTCCTCGCGGCGATCGGCTTGTTCGTGGTCGCGGCGGTGATCAGATCGATCCGGATCGTGCCGCAGCAGCAGGTGTACATCATCCAGCGGCTCGGCAAGTACCACCGGTCGTTGCAGTCCGGCCCCAACCTGCTGGTGCCGTTCATCGACACGGTGCGCGAGAAGGTCGACATGCGCGAGCAGGTGGTGACGTTCCCGCCGCAGCCGGTGATCACCTCCGACAACCTGGTGGTCTCGATCGACACCGTCCTCTACTACGTGGTGACCGATCCGAGCCGAGCGGTGTACGCGATCCGCGACTTCCTGCAGGCGATCGAGCAGCTCACCGTGACCACTTTGCGTAACGTCATCGGCTCCCTGGACCTGGAGAAGGCCCTGACCAGCCGCGACGACATCAACCGGCAGCTGCGCGGGGTGCTGGACGAGACCACCGGCAAGTGGGGGATCCGGGTCACCCGGGTGGAGATCAAGGCGATCGAGCCGCCGCCGAGCGTACGTGACTCGATGGAGAAGCAGATGCGGGCCGAGCGGGACCGTCGCGCCGCGATCCTGACCGCCGAGGGCCACAAGCAGTCCCAGATCCTGACCGCCGAGGGCGACAAGCAGGGCGCGATCCTGCGGGCCCAGGGTTCCCGCGAGGCGCAGGTGCTGAACGCCGAGGGTCAGGCGAAGGCGATCCGTACGGTGGCCGACGCGATCCACCGCGCCAACCCGGATCCGAAGATGCTGGCGTACCAGTACATCCAGGCGCTGCCGGCGATCGCGCAGGGCGAGTCGAACAGCATCTGGGTGATCCCGTCCGAGCTGACCCGGGCGCTGGACGGCATCGGTGGCGTGATCGGCCGGCTGCAGGACCAGCCGACCGAGCCGACCGTCAGCGGGGAGGAGTCCGAGGAGATCGCCGAGATCGGCGCGCAGGCGCAGGCGGCGGCCGAGGCGGCACAGCGCGAGGCGCAGACCGCGGTCGAGGAGGCCCAGAAGGCGGTGCAGCAGCCGGGCAGTCCGCCGGTGGCGCCGCCCACCCAGGCCCACGGCC
>JBOGDG010000331.1:0-4524 GCA_050701655.1 Micromonosporaceae bacterium | reverse complement strand
GCGAAGCGCTGGTCGCGCAGGGCGCCTGCGTCGTGGTCGCCGACCGGGATGAGGCCGCCGCCGCCCAGGTCGCCAAGGAGCTGGGCGGCCCCGACCGTGCGGTCGCGGTACCGGTCGACGTCTCCGACGAGGCGGCGGTGGCGGCGGCGGTCGCGGCGGCGGTGCTCGCGTTCGGCGGCATCGACCTGGTGGTGAACAACGCCGGGCTGTCCAAGGCGGCGAGCCTGGAGGAGACCACCACAGAGCTGTGGGACGTGCAGTTCTCGGTGATGCCGCGCGGCTCGTTCCTGGTCTCCCGGGAGACCGCGCAGGTGATGCGCCAGCAGCGCCTCGGCGGCGACATCGTGTACGTGGCCAGCAAGAACGCCGTGTTCGCCGGCCCTAAGAACATCGCGTACTCGTCGGCGAAGGCGGCCCAGGCGCACCAGGTGCGGCTGCTAGCCGCCGAGCTGGGTGAGTACGGCATCCGGGTCAACGGCGTCAACCCCGACGGGGTGGTACGCGGCTCCGGCATCTTCGCCGGCGGCTGGGGCGCCGAACGGGCCAAGACGTACGGCGTCCCGGAGGAGAAGCTCGGCGAGTACTACGCCCAGCGCACCCTGCTGAAGCAGGAGGTGCTCCCCGAGCATGTCGGTGCCGCCGTGGTGGCGCTCACCGACGGCTCCCTGCCGCGTACCACCGGGCTGCTGGTGCCGGTGGACAGCGGCGTGCCGCAGGCGTTCCTTCGCTGAGTGGCGGGCGTGAACTCGCTGAGTCAGATGACATGCACAGCCGCCGATGAGTTTTCCCGGCCGCGCCGGTCTGACAGGGTACGAGCACGCCAGACGGGAGCAGCCGATGATTGCGAAACTTCGACACCTGACGGTCGCCCTGGCCGTGGTACTGACCGCCAGTGTTCTCGCCTGGCCGGTCGGCAGCGCCACGGCGGCACCGGCCGAGGAGGGCCGGCGCACGTACACCGGCCAGATCGACGGGGCAGAATACCGGGTCGAGACGCCGGAACGCTGGAACGGCACCCTGCTGCTCTACAGCCACGGGTACATGCCGGAAGGCTTTCCGGTCGCCGGGGTGGCGGTGACGAACCGGCCGGTGCCGTTCGGTCAGGCCACCGAAGACTGGCTGCTCGACCACGGGTACGCCCTCGCCGCGTCCAACTTCAAGGGCGTCTCCGGCTACCAGGTCAAGCAGGGTCTGACCGACCAGATCGCGTTGCTGGACTGGTTCGAGGCGAACGTCGGCCGGCCTGAGCACACCATCTCCACCGGTCAGTCGCTGGGCGCGTCGATCGCCGTCCTGCTGGCCGACCGCCATCCGGAGCGGTTCGACGGCGTCGCCACCTTCTGCGGCGGGTACGACCCGCTCGGCATCTGGAACGCCGTCCTGGACATCACGTTCGTGGTCAAGACGCTGCTCGCCCCGGGGGAGGACATCGACCTGGTCAAGCCCCGTGACCCGGAGGGCAGCCAGCAGGCGCTGCAGCGCGCGATCGACCGGGCGGCCGCCACCCCGCAGGGCCGAGCCCGGCTGGCCCTGGCCGCCTCCCTCAACAACGTCACCGGCTGGTACTCCGCCCGGCTGCCCGAGCCGGGCTCGGCCACTGAGCGGATCCTGCAACAGAAGGAGTGGCTGAAGAACGCGTACGCGTTCCTCGGCACCGTGGCCCGGGTCGACCTGGAACGCCGAGCCGGCGGCAACCCGTCCTGGAACAACGGCATCGACTACGCGAAGCAGCTGGGACGCTCCGCCCAGACCGAGTGGGTCGCCGAGGCGTACCGTACGGCCGGCCTGGACCTGGACGCCGACCTCGCCACGCTCGCGGGGACGCCCCGGATCCACGCCGACGAACCCGCGGTCGACTTCATGTACGAGTACGGCGTCCAGAGCGGCCGCACCCCGGTGCCGGTGGTCACCCTGCACACCACCGGCGACGGCGGCGCCGTGACCGACCAGGAACGCTGGTACGCCGGGCAGGTGCGCGACAACGGCGACCCCGACCAGCTCCGCCAGCTGTACGTACGCCGAGGGGGCCACTGCTCGTTCACGGCGGCCGAGGAGATCACCACGCTGGAGAACCTGCGCCGCCGGATCACCACCGGCACCTGGCCGAACCTGAGCCCGACCACCCTGAACGCCACCGCCGGTACGTTCGACGCCCGCTACCAGTTCGCGTACGACTTCAGCACATTCAGCGACGGCCCGGCGACGCCGTCGTTCACCGACTTCACCCCGCCGCGCTTCCTCCGCCCGTCCCGCTGACCGACGCGGCGACGCCGACCGGGAGTGGTTACGGCCGCACCAGGTCGGCTTGCCATGGGGCGTGGCCGGTCGGCACGGCATCTGGCTGACGGATCGCCCCAGCGCGCAATTCTGGTGCAAGTGCCGTGCAACTCCGCGGTGACACCCTTTCGCAGGACACGGGGGGAGGGCCCCCGGCACGGGTCGTGACGACTGTGCCGGGGCTCTGGTCTGACCATAAGACGCTCTGGTTTCGGCGCGTCCTGCTATTTATCAGAAAGGGTTGATCCGGTTGAATCTCTTGGCAAAGCAGCGCCTCCGCCGCAGGTGGCTGGTCCCGATCGGGGCCGCGGCGGTGGCTGCTCTTGGACTGATGCTCTCGCTGGCTCCCGCCGCCCATGCCGATATCACCTACACCAAGGAGATCTCCAACTGGGCATCCTCGAACGACCCGGGTGGCCGGGACGCGTCGGCCAGGCTGCGAGCCTCGAATGGCAACGTCCACTACAAGGCGCTTTTCCGTGCGTACGACGAGATCATCACCGTCTATGACCACTACGACGAGGGAAGCGTCGACTACGCGGCGTCGGCAGAAGTAAAGATCTGGAACACCAGCGGGGATCTGGTCCAATCATCGCAGTACTTCATTACCGGCCCCGGGCAAACATCCAGGTCGTATGAGCTCTATTACAACGGTGGCTACAACGTGCCGGAGGGATACAAGATCCAAATGCGGCTGTGCCGGGAGTCCCGCTACGTCGGGCCCTGCACCCCTTGGGTGTACGGCATCGCCTGACCCTCTTCTGGCCCGTACCGACTAGAAGGCTCCGGATCCGGCACGCCGATCCGGAGCCTTCGGGTTGCCGTGTGCGGCTGCGTACTCAGCGTGTCCTCCTATCCTGCGTCTAGACCGTTGACCGGGAAGCAGGTGGGGCACGGTGATGCGGTTCCAGGTGTTGGGGCCAGTCACGGCGTACGGGGAGCGAGGACCGGTAGCGCTCGCGGCCGCCCGGCAACGCACGGTCCTGGCGGCGCTGGTGATCGAGCCGGGCGCCGCGGTGGGCTTCGAGCAGTTGATAGACCGGGTGTGGGGCGATGAGCCGCCGCGGCGGGCTCGGGAGACGATGCATGCCTACCTGTCCCGGCTGCGGGCGGCGCTCGCCGACGCGGCCGGGCCGGCCCTGGTACGCCGTGCGCACAGCTACACGTTGGAGGTACCGCCGGAGGCGGTGGACCTGGGCCGGTTCCGCTCACTCGCGCAGCAGGCGCGGCGGGTCGCCGATGACGATCGGAGCGCAGAGCTCTGGCGTGAGGCGCTCGGACTGTGGCGGGGTGCTCCGCTCGCGGATCTGGACAGCGACTGGGCTCGCGGCGTCGCGACGGCGTTGGAGACGGAGCGGTTGGGCGCCGTCCTCGATCGCAACGACGTGCTGCTGCGGCGTGGCGAGCATGCCGAGCTGCTGCCAGAGCTGACCGGGTACGCCGCGGCGCACCCGTTGGACGAGCGGCTGGCCGGCCAGCTGATGCTCGCGCTGTACCGCTCCGGCCGCCAGGCCGCCGCGCTGGCGCATTACCGGTCGCTCATGGAGCGGCTGGCCGATGAGCTGGGCAGCGACCCGGGGCCGGCGCTGCGACACCTGCATCAGCAGATCTTGCGGCAGGATCCGGAGCTGGCCGCGACGACGGAGGTCGCCAACCGGCCGCAGGGCGACCCGCCCTTCGCCGACCAGCAACGGAGTGACACAACCCCGGCGCAGCTACCTGCCGACATCGCCGGCTTCACCGGGCGAGCGGAGCCGTTACGTCAGCTCGACGCGCTACTGGGTCCGGTCGGTCAGCCGCTGCCCACGGTGACGATCACGGCGATCGGCGGCTCCGCCGGGATCGGCAAGACCGCACTGGCGGTGCACTGGGCGCACCGGGTAGCCGACCGGTTCCCGGACGGGCAGCTGTACCTGAACCTGCGGGGTTTCGACCCGGGCGGTCAGGCGATGAGTACGGCCGAGGCGCTGCGAAACTTGCTGGAGCTGCTCGGCGTACCGCCGGCCCGGATCCCTACCGGGGTCGAGGCGCAGGCCGGGCTCTACCGCACCCGGTTGGCCGGTACCCGGACGCTGGTGGTGCTGGACAACGCCCGCGACACCGAACAGGTACGCCCGTTGATCCCGGGTGCGCCCGGCAGCATGGTGCTGGTGACCAGTCGGGACCAACTGGCCGGCCTCGCCGCCACGGAAGGCGCTCAGCTGGTACGGCTGGACGTGCTCGGCGACGCCGAGGCGCGCCAACTCC
>JBOGDG010000330.1:0-4537 GCA_050701655.1 Micromonosporaceae bacterium | reverse complement strand
GCTCCGACGGCGCGGCCAGGCCGAGCGCGTCTACGTGCGCCCTCAGCTCCACCTCGACCCAACCACGACCCGGGGTGTACGGGTGCGCCCGCGTCCACTCCGCCTCACGGTCGGTGACCGGGTCGACGCCTACCATGGTCCAGCCGGTGAAGCCGCCGTCGGCGGGCGCGGCGGCGGGGGCCTTGCCGCAGTTGCCGTTGATCACGTAGGGCACTCCGTCGCCGTGCCGCGCGGCGAACACCCCGACGTGGGCGTTGATCATCATCGCGCCCTTGCCGCTGGTCAGCCGCAGCTCGGCGAGCCAGTCCTCGACCAGCGCCGCCTCGCGCGGGTCGGAGAGCAGACTGGCCTGCGCCGGGGTGGGATCGCGCGGCGGGTGGTGCCAGAACAGCGCCACCGACCCGATGTCGGGGTCGCGGGCGGCGCCGTCGAGCGCCCCTCGCAGCTGCCGTAGCTGGTCGAGCCCGAGCACGCCGGTGGCCGAGTTGAGCGTGACGAACCGGGTGCCCTTGTGGTCGAAGACGTACGTGGTCGCCCCGAACTCGTCCCGGAAGTTGCGGATCGGATCGTCCGGCGGACCGCCCATGATCTCGTGGTTGCCCGGTACGTAGTACCACGGCAGCGCGTCGCCCAGCTCCTCGGTGAGCAGCCGTCTGGCCAGCGCGAAGTCCGCCGGAGACGCCTCGTCGACGAAGTCCCCGTTGATGATCACGAAGTCCGGATTCGCGGCCCGGACCTCGCGCAGCGTACGCCGGGCCTGCGCCACGATGTCGCTGTCCGGATCGCGCGCCACGAACTGCGCGTCGGACATCACCGCGAACCGCCACGGCTTGCCGTCCACGGTGCCGTCGGTGACCACCACCGGCGCCTCCACCACCGGCTTCGGCGGCAGGTCCACCGACGGCGGGGTACGCGCCACGATGTCATCGATGATCACTTCGCTGTGGTACTGCGTGTCGGCGCGGGTCTCGGCCACGTAGAACCGCCGGATCTTCACCGGGTACGCCACCCCGGCCGGCACCGCCAGCTCGAGCTTGCGCCAGCCGTGCCAGGTGACGAAGGGGCCACGCAGCACGATGCTCTCCCCGTCGGCGTCGACCAGGTGCAGGCTGGGCCACTCGCCGGTGCCGTTGCCGTACAGCCACATCGTGAACGCCTGCGGCTGGCCCGGCACCTCGATCGGGGCGGGCGGGTTCGCGTACGCCGCCCGGGTCGCGGTGGAGAGCGTGAAGTCGTACGACATCCGCAGTGCGGGCCCGCCGTCGTGGCCGGTCGCGGGCGCCACCGAGCCGCCGGCGCGCGCGTGCGTGAAGGTCCACGACGCAGCGTCTTCCAGGCTGGCCGCCATCCGGTCCTCCAGCCCGACCGTGACCGGCAGCACCGTACGCCGCCCCGCCACCTCGATGTTGACCAGCGTGGCGCCGGAGGGCTTGCGCGCCCGTACGTCCAGCAGGCCGTTGGTGCCGGGCTTGATCTCCAGCAGCGATCTGTCGTAGCTGAGCTGCACGTCGGCCGGCTCGATCGGCGCGTCGTACCCGGCGGCGTCGTAGCCGACCACCCCGATGCTACCGGCCGCGGAGGCGTCGGCCAGGCTCAGCCGCTCGGTGGTGGGCGCCACCCGGGACAGCGGGCCGAGCACCGCCAGGCCGAGCTCCCCTGCGGCATCGTTGCGGGTCGCGGTGACCCGCGCCCGACCGGACGAACCAGCGGTGAACACGCCGTCGGACGAGACGCTGCCCGCGCTGGCGGGGGTCGCCCGCCAGGTCGGGGCACCGGCGGCGGGGCCGTACGTCTCGTCGTACCCGGCGGCGGTCAGCCGGCGGGTGAGGCCGGGGAACACCCGGTCCGGGTGCCCGCCGGGGCGGGGGCCGTTGGTGGGCGCGGTGAGCGGGTCGATCGCGGTCTCGACCCAGTAGCCGCGCAGCGTCCCGCTGCCGGGCGGCGCCAGGATCGCCAGCCCGTTCGGGACGTCCCGCTCGTGCCCGTCGGAGGGCAGATTCTCCACCGGCAGCTCGGTCGAGCCCGGCTCGCGCGCCACCAGGGTGGACGAGCCGCCGCCGTCCAGGTTGAGCGCGCTGTGGGCGCCGAGCTGCTTCATCATCACCGCGAGCTGGTCCAGCGACACACCCTTCAGTCCGTCGCGCCGGCCGTCCACGGTGAGCAGGTACATGGTGCGCCCGTCAGCGGAGAATCCCACCGCGGTACGCGGATGCACCGCCTTGTCGGTGAACGTCTGCGGCTTCCCGTCGATCACCAGTACGCCGCGCCCACCGACCGCGGTGACCAGCTCGCTCCCGTCGGAGGTACGGGGGCGGTAGCTCACCGCCACCGGGTCGCCGACCGCGAGCCCGGCCAGCGCGTCGGCGCCGGCTTCCCGGCCCACCAGCACGGTGGCGTCGGCGGGGATCGGCCCCTCCCCCGCCTCGGACTTCACCGAGCTGACCACCCCGTCGGTCAGCATCACCTCGGTCACCCGCGCCGCGCCGGAGACGATCCGCGCCCGGCTGTAACTACCCCATAGCGGGGTGTACGCCCCGATCCCATCGGCCGGCAGCTCCGAGCTGTTGAGCCGGTCGAGGCTCACCGGCCCGGTGGGCAGGGTCGCCGTACCGTCGAATTCCAGCTGCAGGATCCGGCCGGCGCCGGCGGTGTCGATCCCCACCACCCGACCGGCCTCGGCTCCGCTGCGCGCCGCGGACTTGACCAGCTCGCCGTCGTCCATCGCCGGCCCCAGCGGCGCGTCGGAGTTGTTGATATCGAAGAAGTCGCCGTTCACAGCGGCGACCGCGCGCTGCCGTTTCGCCTGCGTGGAGACCGGCTCGGCCTTCGCCACCGCGCCCGGCGAGAGGTAGTCGACGGTCGCGCCGCCGTCCAGGTCGGTGGTCAGCGCGTCTCCGCGTACCCACCCGGTGTCGGTCAGCTCTTCGTAGGAGGTGAGCGTGACGCCCGGTGCGACCGGCCGGGAACGGCGCTCGGTCTCCACCGGTGCGGTGCTCACCGGCGCGGTGGCCGCCGGGGCGAGCCGCGGTGCACTGCCCACACTGGGCGGTGCCGCGGCCACCGGCCCGGCCAGGCCGAGCAGCAGAGCGGATGTCAGCGGTACGGCGAAGGCACGGCGAATGTCCACGCCCGCCAGTCAACCCGAACCCGGCCAGAAGTTTCAATAGCTGGACCGCAACCTGGAAGAAAACTCCAGTCGCCTCGATCAAAAACGGCTGGCACCGAAAGTGTCGGTACCAGCCGTTGTTGATCTCGGAGCGGCTACTCGCCAGGCGTCGTGTTGGCGATCTGGCGCAGGAAATCGATGTTCGTCTTGGTCTGCTTGAGCCGGTCCAGCAGCAGATCCAGCGCCGAGGACGGCTCCAGCCCGGAGAGCACCCGGCGCAGCTTGTGCACGATCACCAACTCCTCGGGAGCCAGCAGCAGCTCCTCCTTGCGGGTGCTGGAGGCGTTGACGTCGACAGCCGGGAACACCCGCTTGTCGGCGATCTTGCGGTCCAGCTTCAGCTCGGAGTTACCGGTGCCCTTGAACTCCTCGAAGATCACCGTGTCCATGGTGGAGCCGGTCTCCACCAGCGCGGTGGCGAGGATGGTGAGCGAGCCACCGTTTTCGATGTTGCGCGCCGCACCCAGGAACCGCTTCGGCGGGTAGAGCGCGGTGGAGTCGATACCACCGGAGAGGATCCGGCCGCTGGCCGGCGCCGCCAGGTTGTACGAGCGCCCCAGCCGGGTCACCGAGTCGAGCAGCACAACCACGTCGTGGCCCATCTCGACCAGCCGCTTGGCCCGCTCGATGGCGAGCTCGGCGACCATGGTGTGGTCCTGCGGCGGACGGTCGAACGTCGCCGCGATCACCTCACCCTTCACCGACCGCTGCATGTCGGTGACCTCTTCCGGCCGCTCGTCGACCAGTACGACCATCAGGTGGCACTCGGGGTTGTTGGTCGTGATCGCGTTCGCGAGGGCCTGCAGCACCATCGTCTTACCGGCCTTCGGCGGCGAGACGATCAGGGCGCGCTGGCCCTTGCCGATCGGGGTCACCAGGTCGATCACCCGGGTGGTGAGCTGGTGCGGCTCGGTCTCCAGCCGCAGCCGGTCCTGCGGGTAGAGCGGGGTCAGCTTGTAGAACTCGGGGCGGCGCTTGGCCTCCTCCGGGTCCATCCCGTTGATGGTGTCGAGGCGTACCAGCGGGTTGTACTTGTCCCGCCGGTTGCCGCCGCGGTCGCCACCGCCGCCACCGCCGCCACCGCTGTCACCGTCGGGGCGTGACCGTACGGCGCCGGTGATGGCGTCGCCGCGACGCAGCCCGTTCTTCCGGATCTGGCTCATCGACACGTACACGTCGTTGGGGCCGGCGAGATAGCCGGAGGTCCGCACGAACGCGTAGTTGTCGAGCACGTCGAGGATGCCGGCGACGGGCACCAGCACGTCGTCCTCGGTCACCACCGGCTCGGCGGTCTCGCCGCGCTCGCCACCGCGCTTGCGGCGGTCACGGTAGCGGCCGCGCCGGCGGCGTCCGCCGCCCTCGCCGTCATCG
>JBOGDG010000329.1:0-4543 GCA_050701655.1 Micromonosporaceae bacterium | reverse complement strand
GGGGCGTGGCGCTCGCGGGGGCGGCCAAGGCGACGGTCGCGGCGGACGCCAGCGCCAGTGCGGCGGCGAGGACGGTCGCGGGCCGGCGTGAGGTGAGTCCGGGCCATCGCTCGGCCCGGTCGTGGGGACGCGTGTGGCGCATGTTCTCACCCCTCGGGTGGCTCGCTGTCGGCTGCTTCTGTCATGGCCACCGGGGGTACGGCGGTCAGGCTGATGATCAAACTACTTTCTGTATAGCAACCATCGACGATCTTGGCGCTACTTTGCCGAAATTGCGGTATTTGATGGTGACCTGTCGACGAGCGCCAGTCACACTGCGCTGCACTTGCGAGGCGCGGTAGCCGAAATCGCCCACTACGTTCCGCAGTCGCGCGCTGGCAAAAGCCCTGGTCGCGCTTTGCCTGCGATAACCCCGCGTAACGGAAAAATGATGAATTGGTGTTAACTGATCATGTTTGGTCGTAACATCTAGCCCGCACGACCCCCAAGATCCCGCCGTGGACAACGGAGATTCCAAGGAAGGGAGTCACCATGTCCAGAGGCTTCATGTTGAAGCTGACCGCAGTGCTCGTCGGGCTGATGCTGGTGCCGGCGGCCGCGGCCACCGCGGCCACTGAGGTCCCCGAGACCACACCGCAAGACACCTGCGGGAGCGTCGCGAGCGAGCTGCAGACCAAGCTCGAGGAGATCAAGTCAGCCCTGACCACCGAGTCGGTCGACCGGCCGGTGGTTGCCGACCTGGTCAAGGAGGCCGAAGGAACGGCGGCCGGGGCACAGAAGGAGGAATGTCTACCGCCGATCACCCTCGAGGAGAATCTCGCCCCGTGTGAGGCGGCAACTGAGGACCTGCTCGGAGGCCTGCTCGGCACCCTCGGCGCGGTCATCGCGGGCACACTCAAGACCGCGCTCGACCTGGTGAACGGGCTGCTGAGCACGCTCACCGGCCTGCTCGGCGGGGGCTGCCTGCCCGAGCCGCCGGTGGATCCGCCGGTGCCGGGGGTACCGGCGAAGTAACTGGCACCGGGGACGGCACGCGCGCGTGCCGTCCCCGCCACCCGCCACTCGCGTGGCCGTCACCCGCGGCCCGTGCCCCTGGCCTTGGGCACGATCAGATGTTGCGGCCCTTCTGGTAGAACACCTTCGCGACTCCCCGTGGGCGGCGTCGCTCGTGGGCATGCCGGATCGCCGTACGGAAACCACCGTCCGCGCTGACGACACCCGGGCACGGGTACCAGCGGTTGCAGTATCGGCAGATCCGGCCTCCCTCGTCGGGTTGGTGGTCGTACCACCACATTGCCAGCACTCGCCACGGGCCGGGGTTCGGCATCTCCAGCTCGGCGGGCGGTTCCTTGGGTGGCGGGTTGTCCGGCGTGTACAGCAGTTGCACCGTGTTCCGTACGTACGGCCGTACCGGGTCCGGACCCATGCCCCGCATCTCCCTCGCCGCTCGCTCTGTGGGGTGGTCACCCGACGCCGAGGGCCAGAGCCGTAACCCGGCGCCGGGGACTGCACAGACCGTATGGGCGCGAACACGCCACGCCTGGGTACAGGCCGTTACTGGTACGTGGCGTACCCCTACTCGGCGGGTGCGCCGACCGCGCGGGCCAGCTCCACCGCGTCGGCGCGGATCGCGGCGCCGGAGTTGGTGACCAGGCGGCCGGCGATGTCGCGGGCGATCGGCGAGTACTTCACCGTCTCCGGGCTCACCGACATCGCCCGCTGCAGCAGGTGCAGCGTCGCTTCCTGCGACCCCTCCAGGTCCGCCGAGCGCGCCAGCTCGACGTAGTGGCGGGCGCGGCGTTCCGTCGATGGGATCGACTGCGGGTCGAGCGCGTGCGCCCGCCGCTGCGCCTCCTCCGGGTCGCCCAGGTCCACGGCGCACATCACCGCGTACACGTCGACCAGCGTCCGCCCGACCCGGGTACGCGCGTCGACGAAATCGGCCGGCAGCGTACGGTGCACCACGTCGCGGGCGCGGTCCCATTCCGCCCAGGCGCCCTGGTCGCCGGTGCGCGCCTTGGTGAGCGCGGCGCACAGGTGAAGGTCGGCCAGCTGCGCCGCCGCCTGCGCTGGCCCATCGGCGACGAGGGGCTCCACCAGGTCGATACCCTCCCGCAGCCGCTCCAGGCTCTCCTCGGCCCGGCCGACAGCGCGGAGCAGGTGCGCGGCGTACCAGATAGACCGCCCGATCGACAGCGGATCGTCGGCGTCCAGGCTGGCCTGCATGCCGCGGTCGACGGTCAACCACATCAGCTCCCGGTCGCCGTGCCACGCAAGGTACGCCTGCGCCAGGTGGTACACCTCGGCGAGGCTGGCGAGCGCGCGGCGCCGGTCGGTGCCGTCGAGTAGCCGTGTGGCGCGTTGGGTGGTGTCGATCAGACCGGGCAGGATCGCGCCGGCTTCGCTGCGCTGCTGCCGTGACGTGTGCCACGTACGCCACGCGGCGTCCAGTGCGCCGTCGAGGTAGTCCGGAGTGGGCGGATCGCCGTCGACCCGCACAGGCCACGCTGTGAGCGCGCGGCGCACGTCCGGTACGCCGGGGTGGGTGGGCGAGGATCCGTCGAGGGTGAGGCGGACGCTCGGGCCGTAGAGTTCGCCGAGGTCGCGTACGCCAAGCACGTCGGAGATTTTGCGGGCGGTGTCGAGGGTGAGGCGGCGTGTGCCGCGCTCTACGAACTTGATGAGGGTGGCTGATACGCCGGTCGATTCGGCGAGCCGCTCGCGGCTCAGTCCGGCGCGTTCGCGCAGTGCCTTCACTCGCTGGCCAACTTCCGGATCAGGCGTCATGGCCCGCCCTTCCCGACTTGGGGGTACAAGTTGTACCTAACGGTAGGCGGTGCGAGCTCGACGTGGAAGGGATAGTGGCTTACATGGGGCTGGTGACACTGGCGGATGTGCGGGCTGCGGCGAAGGTTTTGGACGGGGTCGCCGTGCGTACCCCCGTGGTGGCTTTTCCGGGGGTGCAGGGGCTCTGGCTGAAGCAGGAGCAGCTGCAGCCGATCGGAGCTTTCAAGGTGCGCGGCGCGTACTACGCGATCTCCCGGATCCCGGCCGCGCGGCGCGCCAAGGGCGTGATCACGCACTCCTCAGGCAACCACGGTCAGGCGGTGGCGTACGCCGCCCGCGCGCTCGGGATCCCGGCGCTGGTGGTGATGCCCGACGACAGCGTGCAGCTCAAGATCGACCGGGTACGTGAGCTCGGCGCCGAGACCGTACTGGTGCCGGTCGCGGAGCGGTTCAGCGTCGCGGAGCGGCTCACCGCCGAGCGCGGGCTGACCTTCGTCCCGCCGTACGACCACCCGGATGTGCTCGCCGGGCAGGGCACCGTCGGGCTGGAGATCGCGGAGGACGTACCCGACGTCGAGGTCGTGCTGGCGCCGGTCGGGGGCGGTGGGCTGGTCTCCGGGGTGGCCGTCGCGGTCAAGGCGCTGCGCCCCGGCGTCGCGGTGATCGGGGTCGAGCCCGAGCTGGCCGCCGACGCGCGGGACAGCCGGCGGGCGGGTCACCTGGTCGAGTGGCCGGTCGAGCAGCGGGTCCGTACGCTCGCCGACGGCCTCCGTACCAGCCTGTCGGAGCTGACGCTGCGCCACATCACCGCGCTGGTGGACGACATCGTCACGGTGAGCGACGACGAGATCCGAGCGACTGTGGGCGAGCTGGCTCGGCGGGCGGATGTCGTCGCGGAGCCGAGCGGGGCGGTGACGACCGCCGCGTACCTGCACCATCGGGGCGAGCTGCCGGCCGGCAAGACTGTGGCGGTGGTCTCCGGCGGCAACATCGATCCGGAGCTGTTCCGGACCCTGGTCACGCAGCGTTGACACGGTAGGGATACTGGACCGGTCGTTCTGTCGCCCACGGGGGAGAGTCATGGCCCGGCGTACCACCGGATTAATCGGCCACACCATGTTCCTCAGCCGCTGGCTGCAGGCACCGCTGTACCTCGGCCTGATCGCCGTGCAGGCGATCTACGCCTGGCGCTTCGGCCTCGAGCTGTGGCATCTCGGGCACGATGTCTTCGCCCCGGAGGGCGAGCCGCTCACCGAGGCGAAGATCGTGATCGCGGTGCTCGGGCTGATCGACATCGTGATGATCGCCAACCTGCTGATCATGATCATCGTCGGCGGGTACGAGACCTTCGTGTCCCGGATCGACCTGGACAACCACCCGGACCGGCCGGACTGGCTCTCGCACGTCAACGAGAACGTGCTCAAGGTCAAGCTCGCGATGGCGATCATCGGGATCTCGTCGATCCACCTGCTGAAGACCTTCATCGAGGCCGCCAACCTCGGCAAGGCCGGCGGTCCGACGGTCGAGGCGGTGATGTGGCAGACGATCATCCACACCGCGTTCCTGCTCTCGGCGCTGGTGCTCGCGATGATCGACCGCATCATGCACGCCAAGGGTCACACCCCCGCATCAGCCCCCGTCAGCCCCGCCCCGGCGGGCGCGAGCCCGGACGGCGCCCGTCCCCGCGTCACCGCTTAGCCCTCACGGCGGCCGCATGGATTGCGGTCAAAGTGCGGTCTCCCGGCCGGGATGACAG
>JBOGDG010000328.1:0-4554 GCA_050701655.1 Micromonosporaceae bacterium | reverse complement strand
GTCGTTGCCCTTCGGACCGGGATGCCAGGCCAGCTTGCCGGCGGCGGGCGTGTCGACGTTCTGGAAGTACGACGCGATGTCGGCGTCGAACAGCATCGCGGCCTTGCCGGCGCCGAGGTCGCTGGAGGCCTGGTACCAGGTGTACGACGTCCAGCCCTTGGGACCGGAGTCGCGCACCATCTTTGCCCACTTGTCGGTGAAGTCGACGGCCTCGGCGCTGTTCATCCGCGGCACCAGCTTGTCGCCCTCGACGTCGAAGTCCTTCAGGCCGAGCCGGGAGTACATGGTCATGAAGCCGGGGTGGATGGTGGCCCACTCCTTGGAGCCGCGTACCGAGATGCCGTACATGTTGCCGAAGCCGGCACCTTTGGCCTTCTGCTTGAGCGTCGCCGCGAGGTCGATCAGCTCGTCGAAGCTCTCCGCCGGCTTCACGCCCAGCTTGTCGAAGACGTCCTTGCGGTACGCCACGGTGTTGGTCTCGAAGCCCCACGGCAGCATCCACTGCTTGTCGCCGCCGAGGTTGGCGCCGTTCTTGAAGTTCCACTGGCCCGCGGTGAGCAGGTTCGGGAAGAAGTCGTCGGGCTCGAACTCGCCGTGGGTGGCGGAGGCGTTCGTGATCCAGGGGTTGAGGTCCTCCAGGTACCCGGGCGGACCGTACTGCCAGACCATGTACGCACCGAGCATGAACGCGTCGTAGTTGCCCTGCCGGGACCGGAGCTCGAGGGTGACCTTGTCGAAGTAGTTCGACTCCGGGAACTCGTCGATCTTGAGCGTGATCCCGGTCTTCTTCTCGAACTCGCCGACGTGCGCCTTCAGCGCGTCGGTGTACGGGTGCTTGTTCATCAGCAGCCGCAGCGTCTTGCCGTCGTACTTCTTCCAGTCGAAGTCGCCGGTCAGCTCGTTGGCGGCGGAGTCCCCGCTGTCTGAGGCTCCCCCGAAGCCGCAGGCGGCGAGTAGTGGCGAGCCGGCGGCCAGGGCGGCGCCGAGCCCCGCGGTACGGAGCAGGCCCCGCCGGCTGAACCGGCCTCGGGCGACGGCGTTGATCTCGTGGTTGTTGTCCATGGCTCCTGGACCTTCCGGAGAGTCGAGATACGGGAACGGACAGACTCGGCACGGCTGCGCGCCGCTGCCCGGGGGCTGCACTTCCCAGCAAGGATCTTGTTGTCTACGTGCGTAGATAACAGCGTTGCCTGTGTTGTAACCACGATTTAACGATGCTAGTCACACCACGTCAAGCGTTTGGAGCGCTCAATTAGCTTCCAGCTGGCTTATCGGACCGGTCGTTCCCGTCCTCAGCGGCATGGGTCCAAGATCGGCACGTTAACAACCCACCAAATGAACAGTGCCTAGTGCGATCGACACAGACCTGCTACGTTCCGGGCGCCGGTCCTCCGGCGAAGGCCGCCGGAGACGAGGGGGTCGGAGAGGAGCCGACATGAGAGTCGGTAAGTTGCTAAGAAGGTTCCCGCCCACGTACATGGCCGCACTCGCGGCGCTGATCGTCCTCCCGCTCCCGGCGCTCGTCAGCCATACCGAGGCCGCCCCGGCGGAAACCCTCACCCTGGCCCGCGCCGAGGGCCCGATCGTCTTCGGACACCGCGGCGCCACCGGCTACCGGCCCGAGCACACCATCGCGTCGTACGAGCTGGCAATCCAACTGGGCGCCGAGTACATCGAGCCGGACCTGGTGCCCACCAGGGACGGCGCGCTCGTCGCCCGCCACGAGAACGAGATCGGCGGCACCACCGACGTCGCCGACCACCCCGAGTTCGCCGACCGGAAGACCACCAAGACCATCGACGGCCGCGCGGTGACCGGCTGGTTCACCGAGGACTTCACGCTCGCCGAGCTCAAGACGCTCCGCGCCGTCGAGCGGATCCCCGCCCAACGCCAGCGCAACACCCTCTACGACGGCCGGTACCAGGTGCTGACCCTGCAGGAGGTCATCGACTTCGCCAAGCGGGCCAGCCTGAAGTACAGCCGGCCGGTCGGCATCTTCCCGGAGACCAAGCACCCCACGTACTTCGACTCGATCGGCCTGTCGCTGGAGGAGCCACTGATCGCCGCGATCAAGCGCGCCGGTCTGAACAGCCCGGACGGACGGGTGGTCGTCCAGTCGTTCGAGCCGACCAGCCTGCGGGAGCTGAACGACGCGCTGCACGTACCGGTGCTGCAGGCGATCGCCGCCGGGAACGGGGCGCCGTACGACACGATCGCCAACGGCGAAGGGCCCACGTACAACGAGATGGTGACCCCGGAGGGGCTGCGCGAGATCGCCACGTACGCGGACTGGATCGGTCCCGACAAGGTACGCGTGATCCCGCGGGTCGACGGTGCCCTCGGCGAGCCGACCACGCTGGTACGTGACGCGCACGCCGCCGGGCTGTCCATCTCGGCGTACACGTTCCGAAACGAGAACCGCTACCTCCCGGACGACATGCGCCGCGGCACCGACCTGAACGGCTACGGCGACGCGTTCGCCGAGTACCTGGCGTTCTACGGGGCCGGGCTCGACGCGGTGGTGTCCGACAGCCCGGACACCGCGCTGATCGCCCGGGAGCAGTTCCGGAGCAGCAGCTGACCGCAAACACCGCCGCACACCGGGGCCACCGAGCCCCGGTGTGCGGTATCGCCGCGCGACCCGGCCGGTCCGGCGCGACCCGGTTCAGCCGCGCAATGTGGGGTTGAACGCCAGCAGCCGCCAGCCGCCGGTATCGTCGCGCCGCAGCACCGCGCCGCTGGTGTTCGCCACCTTCGGGTACTCGGTCCGGTAGCGGGCCGGGTCGGTTCCGGTCAGCTGGCAGGTCAGCAGCCGAAGGAACGTGCTGTGGCAGACCACCAGCACCAGGCCGTGGCGGTGCCGTCCGACGATGTCGCCGAGGGCCGCCGAGCCACGCGCGACCGCCGCTCTCGGCTCCTCACCGCCGGGCAGCGGATTGGCCACCGGGTCCCGCTCGAAGGCGGCCCGCTGGGCCGGCCAGCGCTGCTTCATCTCCGCCGAGGTGAGCCCTTCGGCGAGCCCGAAGTCCAGCTCGACCAGCCGCTCGTCAGCGGTGTGCGGCACCCCGGCCGCCTTCGCGGCGAGCGCCGCGGTGTCCCGGGCCCGGGACAGCGTGGAGCTGAAGACGGCGTCCACCCCGGCGGTGGCCGCCCAGCCCGCCAGCACCTCGGCCTGCTGGCGGCCCCGCTCGGTCAACGGCAGGTCGGTACGCCCGCAGTACCGGTTCTCCGCGTGCCAGGCGGTCTCGCCGTGGCGTACCAGGTAGACGACCGTCATGTCGCCGCCCCCGACAGCGCCGCGCCGGCGAGTGTGCCATCGATCCAGCCCAGGTCGGCCAGCTCGGTGACCAGCCGGGCGTACGGCTCGTCGAAGTCGGAGGCGTGGTCGCGGGGCTGGTAGACGGTCGCCGGCCCGGTCATCCGTTCCGCGGCGGCGGTCAGCCCGTACCCGGTGGAGGCGGCCAGCACCGCCATCCCGAGGGCACCCTCCGCGTACGCCGGGACGGCCACCTCCCGGTGCATGATGTCGGCCTGCAACTGGGGCCAGTACGCACTGCGGGTGGCGCCGCCGGTCACCGTCACCCGGCCCGACACCGGGGCCCCGAGAGAGCTCAGGTGGTCCAGGCAGAGCCGCTGCACGAACCCGACGCCCTGCAGCACCGCCGCGTACCGGTCCACCTCGTCGGCCGGCTCGCCGAACGTCACGCGGCGCGCGTCCGGCCGCCGGAACGGGAACCGTTCCCCCGCGCTGACCAGCGGGTACGTGACACAGCCGGCCGGCTCCCGGGCGGTCGCGAGTCGTTCCAGCCGGTCGAAGTCGGCGCGGTCGAACTCCTGGCTGAGCACCCCGGCGCCAGCACTGGAGGCGCCGCCCGGCCACCACAGCCCGTCCGGCGAGCGGTGCGAGTACAGCGCGCCGGTGGGGTCATGCAGCAGCTCCCCGGAGACTCCCTTCAGGACGGTCGTGGTGCCCACCACGAAGCTCCACTCACCGGGTCTGAGCACCCCGGCGGCGAGCTGCGCGGCGCAGCCGTCGGTCATCCCGGCCACCACCGGTACGCCCGCCGGGATCCCGGTCCGCTCCGCGGCCGCCGGGCACACCTCACCGAGCACGGTGCCGGGGCGTACCACCGGGGGGAGGAACCGCTCGTCGAGGCCCAGCCGGGCCAGGTCGGCGGTGGGCCAGGTCGCGGTCAACGGGTCGACGCCGGTCTTCAGGGCGTGGCTGGTGTCCGCGGCGGCGGGCCGTCCGATCAGCCGGGACGTCACCAGGTCGACCTGGTGCGCCACCCGGGCGCGGGTGGCGCCGGAGGGCGGCAGGGCGTGGCGTACCAGCCAGAGGGCTTTGGACACCGCCCACGAACGCTGCGGGGTGAGACCCAGGTCGGCCCACACCGGGGCGGGTGCCCGGGCCGCCCGCCGGCCCTCCTCGACGGCGCGGGCGTCGTCGTACATCAGGCCCGGTGACACCGGTTCGACCTTCTCGTCGGCGAGCAGGATCGTGCCGGACGTGCTGCAGACCGCGAGCGCCCGGATCCGCGCCCCGGGCCGCTC
>JBOGDG010000327.1:0-4561 GCA_050701655.1 Micromonosporaceae bacterium | reverse complement strand
ATCACTACGTGGTCAACGGGCAGAAGGTGTGGACCTCGCTCGGCCAGTACGCCGACTGGCTGTTCGTGCTGGTACGCACCGACCCGGAGGCGCGGCACCGCGGCATCACGTTCCTGCTGGTCGACGCGACCGCGCCCGGGGTCACGATCCGGCCGATCGAGGACATCCGCGGCTCCGCGCCGTTCGCCGAGATCTTCTTCGAAGACGTACGGGTCCCGGTCGCCAACCGGGTCGGCGAGGAGAACCAGGGGTGGCGGGTCGCGATGGCGGCGCTCAGCTTCGAGCGGGCCGGCATCGGCGCGACCGTGAAGTTCCAGCACGCGCTGGAGCAGCTCATCGCGTACGTCAAGAGCGAGGACGGCCAGCGCTATCTGAGGGACGATCTTGGCATGCTGCGTCACGGGATCGCCCAGCGCTACATCGAGATCCGGGTGCTGCACAACCTGGCCCGTTACACGGTCTCGACCCAGGCGAAAGGCGGCGTACCCGGGTACGAAGCCTCGGTCAACCAGCTCTTCGGCGCCGAGTTGAGCCAGCGGCTGGCGCGTACCGGCGCGAAGGCTTTCGGCCCGTTCGCGGCGCTGTGGCAGCGGGAGGGCGCGCCGCTGGCGGCCGCGTTCACCCATCTGCGGTTCGACTCGGTGGCCGCCACGTTCCTCGGCGGCAGTACGGAAATCCAACGCAATGTGATCGCCACCCGTGGGCTGCACCTGCCCCGGAGCTAGGAGAAGGAGCATATGTACGACACCCTCGATGTGAAGATCGAAGAGCGGGTCGCCTGGCTGACCCTGAACCGGCCGGACAAGCTGAACGCGCTCACCCCGCAGTCGATGACCGAGCTGCGGCAGGTCTTCACCGAGCTCGACGACGACGAGGACGTCTGCGTCGCCGTACTGCGGGGTGCGGGGGAGCGGGCCTTCTGCGCCGGCATGGACGTGAAGTGGTCGGAGGGGCTGACCAAGGCGGAGCGGATCGAGCAGGGCCGGCTCGGCGAGAAGACGTTCGCGATGATGGAGCGGCTCTCGATCCCGGTGATCGCGGCGGTGCACGGGTACGCCGTCGGCGGCGGCCTGGAGCTGGCGCTGGGCGCCGACTTCATCGTGGCCTCGGACAACGCGAAGCTCGGGCTGGTCGAGATCACGTTGTCGGCGCGGCCGCCGTACCAGCCGAAGTTCATGGAGGGCGGCGAGGACCCGGATCAGCCGGAGTTCGGTGGCTCGGCCCCGGGTTGGGGTGGCGTGAAGCGGCTGCCGGCGCGCGTCGGCAAGGCCCGCGCGAAGCAGATGCTGTTCACCGGTGTACGGCTCGACGCCCAGCAGGCGCTGGACTTCGGCCTGGTCAACGAGGTCTACCCGGCCGACGAGTTCGACAAGCGGGTCGGCGAGCTGGCCGAGCGGATCGCGGCGATGAACCGCTACAACCTGCGCCTGGTCAAGGAGCTGGTGACGTACGGCTACGACTGGATCGAACCGCACCCGAGCTGACCCGGGAGGAGGGCAACCATGCGGATTTACCGGATCGACCACATCGCCCAGGTCGCGCCCGACCTGGAGGCACAGGTCGGCCAGCTGGAGCGGCTGTTCGGCTTCCGGCGCACCCTGAGCTGGGAAAACCCGGAACAGGGCGTTACGGGGGTACGCCTGGCGGTGCCCGGCAGCTGGGGCCAGACCTGGGAGGTGCTGGCGCCGTCGGGTGACGACTCGCCGATCCGGGCGGTGCTCGACGAGCAGCGCGGCCGGGGCGGCTTCCACCACGTGGCGGCCGAGGTGCCCGACCTCGACGCCACCCGCGCCGAGCTGGAGAAGCTGGGTATCGCAGTGGCGGAGGGGCCAGGCTGGATCGAGGCCTCGCTCACCCCACCCACGCAGGGCCCGGGGCCGCTGTTCCGGCTGCGCGGCCCCGGCAGCCTCGCGCTGTGCGGCGACGAGGCGGCGACGTCGGCCGAGGTGGCGGCGTCGGTTGCCACCGACGAGCCGACCCTGGGGATCGTCGCGCTCGACCACATCTGCCAGGCGTACGCCGAACGCGACGACCTGGCGACCTGGTACGCCGAGCTGGCCGGCTTCTCGCAGGTGTGGCGTACGCCGCTCGACGAGCACCCCGACATGGCCGACCTGGTGCTGAACATCCCCGGCTCGGCGATCTGCTGGGAAGTGATCATGCCGCGCGGCGAGGACTCGTTCATCGAGCGGTTCCTGTCCAAGAACGGCCCCGCCGTACACCACGTGACCTTCCAGGTGGCCGACTGGGACGCCGCGCTGGCCGCCTGTGAGCACCACGGCACCCCCACCTTCGACGAGGAGGAGGGCGTCACCGACGGCGCGCACTGGAAGCACACCTTCATCCACCCGAAGCACGCGGGCGGCGTACTGGTGCAGCTGTTCTGGGAGGAACGCCCCGGGGTGTGGGTACGGTCCGACAAGATCCCGCCGGGGAGCTAGGCCGTGGATCTCACCCTCACCGAGGACCAGCAGCTGATCGCGAGCACCGCCCGCGAGGTGCTCGCCGCGCGGCGCGGGCAGGCCGACGTACGGGCGGTGACCGGTGACCCGGCGGGCTACTCCACCGCGCTGTGGAAGGAGATGGTCGAGCTCGGCTGGCCGGGGCTGGCCTTTGGCGAGTCGTACGGCGGGGTTGGGCTCGGGTTCCTGGAGCTGTGCCTGTTGATCGAGGAGCTGGGGCGGGCCGGCGTACCGAGCCCGTTCGCCGCCACGGTGGCGTGCTGCGGCATGCCGATCGCAGAGTTCGGTACCGAGGAGCAGAAGACGCGTTGGCTCGGCGCGATCGCCCGGGGCCGGGTGATGAGCTACGTGCGGGCCGCGCCCGGCGGCCGCTGGGGCGCGGCGGGCTCAGACATCACGGTCACCGACCAGCTCACCCTCGACGGCACCGCGCTCTTCGTGCCGTACGCCCAGGCTGCCGAGGAGTTGCTGGTGGTGGCGCAGAACGCCGACAAGCTGACCGTGCTGCTGGTGGACGCCGCCACGGAGGGAATCACCCGGGAGCGGATAGACACGGTGGGCGCGGAGCGGATGTGCCGGCTGGAGTTCGCCGGCGTAACCGTGCCCGACGACCGTGTGCTGGGCGAGGTGGGCAGCGGGCAGCCCGTGGTCGAGGCGATCGAGCGGTACGGCGCGGCGGCCACCTGCGCGGAGATGGTCGGCGGCGCCCAGGGCGTACTCGACCGCTCCGTGGAGTACGCCACCCAGCGCGAGCAGTTCGGCAAGCCGATCGGCGCGTTCCAGGCGGTGCAGCACCACTGCGCCAACATGGCGATCGACGTGCTGGGGTCGCGTTTCCTGGCGTACGAGGCGATCTGGCGGCTGTCCGCCGGGCAGGAGGCCGCGACGGAGGTGTCCGCGGCGAAGGCGTGGGTGAGCGAGGCGTACCAGCGGGTGTGCGCGCTGGGGCACCAGGTGCACGGCGCGATCGGCTTCACCGCAGAACACGACCTGCACGCGTACTTCCGGCATGCGATCTCTTCGGCGCTGGCCTTCGGCGACGGCGACTTCCACACCGAGCTGCTGGCCCGGAAGCTGGGCCTGTGAGGGCGGTGCCGCGGCGAGTGCTACACCCGGCTTGAGGGCGGTGGCGCGGCGCCGGTCATGATCGCGACCGCTTCCGGCATCGTGTGCGAGCGCGGTGTGATCACCCCCGCTCTGCGGCCGAGCCGCTGGATGTGGATGCGGTCGGCGATCTCGAACACGTGGGGCATGTTGTGGCTGATCAGGATCACCGGCAGGCCGCGGTCGCGGACGTCCCGGATCAGCTGCAGCACCCGGTTGCTCTCCTTCACTCCGAGGCTGGCGGTCGGCTCGTCGAGGATCATCACCTTGCTGCCGAAGGCCGCGGACCGGGCGACGGCGACGCCTTGCCGCTGGCCGCCGGAGAGGCTCTCCACCGCCTGGCCGATGTTCTGCAGGGTGGCGATGCCGAGCTCGTTCATGTGGCGGGTGGCCTCTTCCCGCATCCGTTTCCGGTCGAGCATCCGGAACACCGAGCCGAGGATGCCGGGCTTGCGTTCCTCGCGGCCGAGGAAGAGGTTCTCCGCGATGTCCAGTCCGGGGGCGACGGCGAGTGTCTGGTAGACGGTCTCGATCCCGGCGGCGCGGGCGTCCATCGGGTTCCGGAAGTGCACCAGTCGGCCGTCGAGGTAGATCTCGCCGCTGTCCGGGATCAAGGCACCCGAGAGCGCGTTGATCAGGCTGGACTTGCCGGCGCCGTTGTCCCCGATGACCGCGAGGATCTCGCCGGGGTAGAGCTCGAGGTCTCCGCTGGCCAGCGCCGTGACCCGGCCGTACCGCTTGACCAGGCTTTTCGCCTGGAGCACCGGGGTACGGGGGCTCGGGGCCGGCCCGAGCGAAGGCGCGGTGTCGGTGAGTGTCATACCTTCACCTTCCTGATCCACTGGTCGATGGAGACGGCGGCGAGCACGAGCAGTCCGATCGCGAAGCCCTGCCAGACCACCTGCACGCTGGCCAGCTGCAACCCGTTGCGGAACACCCCGACGATCAGCGCCCCGACGAGGGTGCCGGCGACGCCGCCACGGCCGCCGAACAGG
>JBOGDG010000326.1:0-4582 GCA_050701655.1 Micromonosporaceae bacterium | reverse complement strand
GTGCTGGACGCGGCGCGCGCGAACCGGACGGGTGGACGTACCCCCGACAAAAAAGGCCGGTGGCGGGACGAGCCGAAACGGCGCCGGGGACGCCGCGGCTACACCGGGCCTGGCCCTGACCCGCGCGACCCACAGCCGTTCGGTTCGCTGCTCGCCAAGCTGGTCAAGGACCGGGGCTGGCAGCAGCCGGCCGCCGAGGGTGCGGTGTTCGGCGCCTGGGAGCGCTGCGTCGGGGCCGAGATCGCGGCGAAATCCCGGCCGACGAAGCTGGAGGACGGCGAGCTGACCGTCGAGGCGGTCTCCACCGCGTGGGCCACCCAGCTGCGGCTGCTGGCCCGCAAACTGCTCGCCCAGATCGCGAAAGAAGTGGGACCCAACGTGGTACGCCGGATCCGGGTGCACGGGCCGGCCGCGCCGTCCTGGCGCCACGGTCCCCGGCGGGTACGCGGGCGTGGCCCCGGCGACACATACGGTTGATCCGGTGAGCGCCTGACCCCCCTGGGCGCGTGTGGGGGGCCAGCCCCTGTGGGTTTATCCACGCCACGAGCACGACAGAGGGTGCCGTGCCCCAGTTCTGGTGCCGGAGCCCAGTAAGATTGACGCCTGGGGGTCCGACCATCACCTGGAGCCCATCGCCTGTAGTAAGGCGCCAGCGGCGTTCCGACGCGGCTGCGTCGTGGTGTCCGCTGGGCACCGGCCGCCGGCGTACGCCCAGGTGCCGGATCCGCCGGTTGAGCCGACATGAGACGGAGACGTGACCGAGCGTGGCAGCCGCTAAGAAGAAAAACGAGTACACGGCAGCATCCCTGACCGCCCTGGAAGGACTCGAGGCGGTACGCAAACGCCCCGGTATGTACATCGGCTCCACCGGTGAACGCGGTCTACACCACCTGGTGCAGGAGGTCGTGGACAACGCCGTCGACGAGGCGCTCGCCGGCTTCTGCGACCGGATCGTGGTCACGCTGCTCGCCGACGGCGGCGTACGTGTGGTGGACAACGGCCGCGGCATCCCGGTCGACGTACACCCCAAGGTGAAGAAGACCGGCCTGGAGATGGCGCTGACCATGCTGCACGCCGGCGGCAAGTTCGACGGCAAGGCGTACGCGGTCTCCGGCGGGCTGCACGGCGTGGGTGTGTCCGTGGTCAACGCGCTGTCGACGAAGCTGGACGCGGAGATCAAGCAGCAGGGGCACGTGTGGCGGCAGGAGTACCTCAACTCCAAGCCCGGCAAGCTCCGCAAGGAGGAGAAGACCCGGCTCACCGGCACCAGCATCACGTTCTGGCCGGACGGGACGATCTTCGAGACCACCGAGTTCAACTTCGAGACGATCCACCGCCGGCTGCAGGAGATGGCCTTCCTGAACCGGGGCCTGGAGATCGTGCTGCGCGACGAGCGCAACGGCGAGCGGGGCCCGGAGCCGCGTGAGGTGACCTTCCAATACAAGGGCGGGATCGCCGACTTCGTACGGCACCTCAACCAGAGCAAGAGCGCGCTGCACCGTACGATCGTCGAGTTCGGCTCGGACACCCGGGGGATGTCGGTCGAGGTCGCGATGCAGTGGAACGAGTCGTATGGCGAGAGCGTCTACACCTTCGCCAACACGATCAACACGCACGAGGGCGGCACCCACGAAGAGGGCTTCCGCGCCGCGCTGACCAGCACCGTCAACCGGTACGGCCAGGAGAAGAAGCTGCTCAAGGGCGACGACCGGCTCACCGGCGAGGACATCCGGGAGGGGCTGACCGCGATCATCTCGGTGAAGCTCGCCAACCCGCAGTTCGAGGGCCAGACGAAGACCAAGCTGGGCAACACCGAGGCGAAGAGCTTCGTACAGACCGTGTGCAACGAGTGGCTGGCCGACTGGTTCGACCGCAACCCGGCCGAGGCGAAGATCGTCATCACCAAGGCCTCGGCGGCGGCGAACGCCCGTAAGGCGGCGGCGCAGGCGCGCAAGCTGGCCCGGCGCAAGTCGCTGCTGGAGTCGGGCTCGATGCCCGGCAAGCTGGCCGACTGTCAGTCCACCGACCCGCGCGAGAGCGAGCTGTTCATCGTGGAGGGCGACTCCGCCGGCGGCTCCGCGAAGCAGGGCCGGGATCCCCGGATCCAGGCGATCCTTCCGATCCGCGGCAAGATCCTCAACGTGGAGAAGGCGCGGATCGACAGGGCGCTGCGCAACAACGAGGTGCAGGCGTTGGTCACCGCCCTGGGCACCGGTATCCACGAAGAGTTCGATATCGAGAAGCTGCGGTACCACAAGATCGTGCTGATGGCCGACGCCGACGTGGACGGGCAGCACATCAACACGCTGCTGCTGACGCTGCTGTTCCGGTTCATGCGTCCGCTGGCGGAGATGGGCCACGTCTACCTGGCGCAGCCGCCGCTCTACAAGATCAAGTGGAACCGCAAGGGCGACGACGTGCAGTACGCGTACTCCGACCGGGAGCGCGACGGGCTGATCCGGCTGCGGCAGGAGCAGAAGCCGAACGCGAAGCCGGACGACATCCAGCGCAACAAGGGTCTCGGCGAGATGAACTACCACGAGCTGTGGGATACCACGATGAACCCGGGCACCCGGACCCTGTTGCAGGTCACCTTGGACGACGCCGCAACCGCGGACGAGCTGTTCAGCGTCCTGATGGGTGAGGACGTGGAATCTCGCCGCTCATTCATCCAGCGGAACGCGAAAGACGTCCGTTTCCTGGACATCTAACAATTCGTGTTTACATAAGCACGCTGGGTGTATAGCCCATCCACATAACCCACAGCTTTATCCACAGCGAGGCCCTGGTCTCGTGCACTGATAGCAGACGGCGAAAGGTAAACCGTGACGGAGACGACGGCCCCGCAGACCGGTGGCGAGCGCATCGAGCCCGTCGGCATCGAAGTCGAGATGCAGCGCTCGTACCTCGACTACGCGATGAGCGTGATCGTGGGACGCGCGCTGCCGGACGTACGGGACGGGCTCAAGCCCGTACACCGGAAGATCCTTTACGGGATGTACGACGGCGGCTACCGCCCGGATCGCAGCTTCGTGAAGTGTTCCCGCGTCGTCGGTGACGTGATGGGTAACTACCACCCCCACGGCGACTCCGCGATCTACGACTCCCTGGTACGGATGGCCCAGCCCTGGTCGCTGCGTTACCCACTGATCGACGGCCACGGCAACTTCGGCTCCCCGGGCAACGATCCGGCTGCCGCGATGAGATATACCGAATGTCGGCTTGATCCGCTTTCGATGGAGATGCTCCGCGACATCGACGAAGAGACCGTCGACTTCATGCCGAACTACGACGGCAAGTCGCAGGAGCCGACCGTACTGCCGTCGCGGATCCCCAACCTGCTGGTCAACGGCTCCGAAGGCATCGCCGTCGGGATGGCGACCAAGATCCCGCCGCACAACCTGCGGGAAGTCGCCGCCGGCGTGCAGTGGTGCCTGGACCGCCCCGAGGCCGAGGAGCAGGAGACCCTCGAGGCGCTGCTCGGGATCATCAAGGGCCCGGACTTCCCGACCAAAGCGATGATCGTCGGCATGCAGGGGATCGAGGACGCGTACCGCACCGGCCGCGGCTCGATCCGGATGCGCGCGGTGATCGAGGTCGAGGAGGACGCCAAGGGGCGGCAGCTCCTGGTGGTCACCGAGATGCCGTACCAGGTCAACCCCGACAACCTCGCGGAGCGGATCGCCGAGCTGGTCAAGGAGGGCAAGCTCGCCGGGATCGCCGACATCCGCGAGGAGTCCTCCGGGCGTACCGGGATGCGGCTGGTGATCGTGCTCAAGCGCGACGCCGTGGCGAAGGTCGTACTCAACAACGTCTACAAGCACACCCAGCTGCAGGACACCTTCGGCGCCAACATGCTGGCGCTGGTCGACGGGGTGCCGCGCACGCTCAACCTGGCGCAGTTCGTGCGGTACTACGTCAACCACCAGATCCAGGTGATCGTGCGGCGTACCCGCTACCGGCTGCGCAAGGCCGAGGAGCGGGCCCACATCCTGCGCGGGCTGGTGAAGGCGCTCGACGCGCTCGACGAGGTGATCGCGCTGATCCGGCGCTCGCCCACCCCCGACGAGGCGAAGCGCGGCCTGATCGAGCTGCTGGAGATCGACGAGATCCAGGCCACCGCGATCCTGGACATGCAGCTGCGGCGGCTCGCCGCGCTGGAGCGCCAGAAGATCATCGACGAGCTGGCCGAGATCGAGATCAAGATCGCCGACCTGAAGGACATCCTCGCCAAACCCGAGCGGCAACGCCAGATCGTCAGTGACGAGCTGAAAGAGATCGTCGAGAAGTACGGCGACGAGCGCCGCACCCGGATCGTCCCGTTCGACGGCGAGGTCTCGATGGAGGACCTGATCGCCCGCGAGGACGTGGTGGTCACGATCACCCGTACCGGGTACGCCAAGCGCACCAAGGTCGACCTGTACCGCTCCCAGCGGCGGGGCGGCAAGGGCGTACAGGGCGCGGCGCTCAAGCAGGACGACATCGTGGCGCACTTCTTCGTCACGTCCACCCACGACTGGATCCTGTTCTTCACCAACAAGGGCCGGGTGTACCGCGCGAAGGCGTACGAGCTGCCGGAGGC
>JBOGDG010000325.1:0-4593 GCA_050701655.1 Micromonosporaceae bacterium | reverse complement strand
GTGACGAACTGGGCCACGGCGCCGGAGTCGCCGACGGCGAGCGGTTCACCGGCCGCCGCCAGCAGCAGCGGCACCAGGTTGGTCTCGCTGTCGGTGGCCATGGCGGCGCGGGTCGGACCGGTCTCGGCGGAGCGGTCAGCGATCATCGTGCAGACAGCGGCGTACCCGGCGGGCGTGTCGTCGACCTCGACGTTGGCCAGCAGCCGGCCGGCGTCGTCGACGACCGCGACGGGAATCCGCTGTCCAGCAGACGCGAGACCGCAGTACAGACGCACGACCGGTACACCTCCGAAGGGGGGCGGCGATGACGCTTCGACTGAGACTAATTCGGCGGCACCAGCCAGGTGCCCCCGAACGTGCCCCGCCGAATCGTTTTCACTGACCAGGGTCGATGCTCCCTGGTCTGGGGTCAATCCCGCCAGTCCACGGAGGTAGAGATCTTGCCAATTATCGAACGCCAGGCGAGCGCCGCCTGTTGTGCGGCGATTCGCCGGAGTTTGCGGCGGGCAAAGAATGCGGCTATCCGCCCGCTTTCGACGCTTCGTACCGCTTCGTCCAGCTTGTCCAGGGGGGATCCGGAGCCGAGGGCATCCATCACCGACTGGATCCGGAGCGCGTGACCCAGGTCGCGGCAGATCTCGCCTGCCTTGATCAGCAGCTCGGCATCCCAGGCGTCGTGGCCGCCGCGCAGGTTCTCCACCACCAGGTCGAGCTCGTACCGGTCGTCCTCGTCGACCACCACCTGATCGACGGTGAGCGTGCTGCGCAGCGTGTCCCACTCCTCGATGACGTCCAGGTCGGTCGCTTCGCCGGAGCGTACGAACTCGGCCAGCCCCTCGGGGCTGCGGAACAGCAGCAGCTTGCCGTCCTGGGTCAGGAAGACCGGGATCTCCTCAGGCTCCGGCTCCTCCTCTTCCTCGTCTTCCTCTTCGTCCTCTTCGTCCTCGTCCTCTTCGAAGTCCTCGTCGTCCAGATCCTCGTCATCAAGGTCCTGGTCGTCGAGCTCTTCGTCGAGGTCGTCCTCCTCGTCCTCGACCTCCTGCTCCACCCGGCCGCGGGTGGACCGCTTCGCCGGGGAGGTTGTGGGCTTGGCCTCGTCGGCGTCGGCGTCGGTCTCGGCGTCGGTCTCGGTGGACTCGAGGTCGGCCTCGTCCGGGGTTTCGGGCTCCTCACCAGCGAGGGCGTCGCTCATCCGGTACGCCCGCAGCGTGTAACCCACCCCGCGGGGCAGTGCGATCTCGACCGGTGCGACCTTGAGCTTCTCCCAGAACTCCGTCACCCCGGACGGCCGCTCGTCGCTGTCGTCCTCGTCGTCCGAGTCGTCAGTGTCCGCTACGTCGTCGCTGTCATCGACGTCGAGCGCGCCCTCGTCGAGCCCGGCCTCGTCGAGCCCGGCCTCGCGGCCGTCGTCGGCCGAGTCGAGCTGGTCCTCGGGCTGATCGGCGCGGTGGCGAGCCATGGATCCTCCGTACTGTTCTGGCGGGGCCTCGCCCCAAGGCAGTCTCTGTGCCGGATTACCGGCCATCGCAAACCCTAGACTCCCGCGACCGATCTGTCGGGGACCCCCCGGTGCGGCGCCGCCTCAGGTGCCCTTGGGGTGCCAGACGGTCTTGGTCTCCAGGAACGTCGTCATCCGGCCGGTGCCGGGATCGGCGCGCCAGTCGGCGCCGGGGGCGGGGCGTACCACCCGTTTCAGGTTCTCGGCGGCGGAGCGCTCCAGCTCGACGGCCAGCTGGGGATCCTCGACCCCGGTCAGGTCGATCGCGTTGACGTCCATGTGGCTGGCCAGCCACGGCGCGGTCTCCGCGGGCCCGCCGGTCAGCAGGTTGACCACGCCGCCCGGCAGGTCGGAGGTGGCGAGCACCTCGGCGAGCGTGATCGCCGGCAGCGGGTACTTCTCCGAGGCGAGCACCACGACGGTGTTGCCGGTGACGATCGCCGGTGCGACCACGCTCACCAGCCCCAGCAGCGGCCCGGACTGGGGTGCGACGATCCCGACCACGCCGGTCGGCTCAGGGGCGGAGAGGTTGAAGAACGGGCCGGCGACAGGGTTGGCGTTGCCGTACACCTGGGCGATCTTGTCGGCCCAGCCGGCGTACCAGACCCAGCGGTCGATCGCCGCCTCCACGTACGCCTCGGCCTTGCGGGCGGTGACCCCCTCCGCGTCGACCAATTCGCCGACGAACTGGTCGCCGCGCCCCTCCAGCATTTCGGCGATCCGGTAGAGGATCTGGCCCCGGTTGTACGCCGTCCGCCCCGCCCACCCCGGAAAGGCCTTCCGAGCGGCGACCACCGCGTCCCGTACATCCTTGCGAGAGGCGAGCGCCGCGTTTGCGAGGAACCGGCCCTTGGAGTCCGTCACCTGGTACGACCGCCCCGACTCGCTGCGCGGAAAGGCTCCGCCCACGTACAACTTGTAGGTCTTGCGGATCGCGAGCCTTGTTGACTCAGGCAAGGTACGCCTCCAGGCCGTGGCGACCGCCTTCGCGGCCGTAACCGGACTCCTTGTAGCCGCCGAACGGGCTGGCCGGGTCGAACTTGTTGAACGTGTTGGCCCAGACGACTCCGGCGCGCAGCCTGTCGGCCAGCCAGAGGATCCGGGAGCCCTTCTCCGTCCAGACACCCGCGGAGAGGCCGTACGGGGTGTTGTTGGCCTTCTCGACCGCCTCCGCGGGGGTACGGAAGGTGAGCACCGACAGCACCGGCCCGAAGATCTCCTCGCGGGCGATCCGGTGCGCCTGCGAAACCCCGGTGAACAGGGTCGGCGCGAACCAGTAGCCCCGCTCGGGCAGCGGGCACGGCGCGGTCCAGCGGTCGGCGCCCTCGGACTCGCCGATCTCGGACAGGGCGCGGATCTTCTCCAGCTGTGCCGAGGAGTTGATCGCGCCGATGTCGGTGTTCTTGTCAAGCGGGTCACCGACGCGCAGCAGCGCCATCCGGCGTTTCAGCTTGCCGAGCAGCTCGTCGTACACAGATTCCTGGACCAGTAGCCGCGACCCGGCGCAACATACGTGACCCTGGTTGAAGAAGATGCCGTTGACGATCCCCTCGACCGCCTGGTCGAGCGCGGCGTCGTCGAAGACGACGTTCGCCGCCTTGCCGCCCAGCTCCAGGGTGACCCTTTTGGTTGACCCCGCCACGCCGCGAGCGATCGCGCGCCCCACCTCCGTGGAGCCGGTGAACGCCACCTTGTCCACGTCGTCGTGCTCCACCAGCAGCCGGCCGGTCTCTCCGGCGCCGGTCACGATGTTGACCACGCCAGGCGGCAGCTCGGCCTGCTGGCAGACCTCCGCGAACGCCAACGCGGTCAGCGGGGTGGTCTCGGCCGGCTTCAGCACGACGGTGTTGCCGCAGGCCAGCGCGGGGGCGATCTTCCACGCCAGCATCAGCAGCGGGAAGTTCCAGGGAATCACCTGCGCCGCCACACCCAGCGGCCGCGGCGAAGCGCCCAGGCCCGCGTACGAGAGCTTGTCGGCCCAGCCGGCGTAGTAGAAGAAGTGCGCCGCCACCAGCGGCAGGTCCACGTCGCGGGACTCCCGGATCGGCTTGCCGTTGTCGATCGACTCCAGCACCGCCAGCTCCCGCGAGCGCTCCTGGAGAATCCGCGCGATCCGGTACAGGTACTTCGCCCGCTCCGCGCCCGGCATCGGTCCCCAGACCTTCTGGTACGCCTTGCGGGCCGCGGCGACCGCTCGGTCGATGTCGGCCGCGCCGGCCTCGGCGATGTCGGCGAGCACCTGCTCACTGGCCGGGTTGACGGTCTTGAAACCGGCACCGTCGGCCGGGTCGGCGAACTCCCCGTTGATGAACAGCCCGTACGACGGCTTGATGTCGACGATCGCCGCCGACTCCGGCGCGGGCGCGTACTCGAAAGCCATCAGTATCAGTCCAGCGTGAAGTAGTCGGGGCCGGAGTAGCGGCCGGTACGCATCTTGGTGCGCTGCATCAGCAGGTCGTTGAGCACCGTGGACGCCCCGAACCGGAACCAGTCGGGGTCGAGCCAGTCCTCGCCTGCGGTCTCGTTGATCAGCACCAGGTACCGGATCGCGTCCTTCGCGGTACGGATCCCGCCCGCCGGCTTGACCCCGACCTGCCGTCCGCTCGTGAACTCGCGGCCGTGCTCACCGCTTCCGCTCGTGAACTCGCGGAAGTCGCGTACCGCCTCCAGCATGATCAGGGTGACCGGGAGCGTGGCGGCCGGCTGCACTTTGCCGGTGGAGGTCTTGATGAAGTCGCCGCCGGCGAGCATCGCGAGCCAGGAGGCCCGCCGTACGTTGTCGTAGGTGGCCAGCTCGCCGGTCTCCAGGATCACCTTCAGGTGCGCGGCACCGGCGGCGTCCTTGACGGCGCGGATCTGCTCGTACACCTCGAGGTAGCGGCCGGACAGGAACGCGCCCCGGTCGATCACCATGTCGATCTCGTCGGCACCGGCTTTGACCGCGGCGCGGGTCTCGGTCAGCTTCACGTCGAGCGGCACCTGGCCGGACGGGAACCCGGTCGCCACACTCGCCAGGTGTACGCCGGAGCCTGCCAGCGCCTCGGCGGCGACCGGCACCAGGTGCGGGTAGACGCAGAGCGCGGCGACGCTGGGGC
>JBOGDG010000324.1:0-4599 GCA_050701655.1 Micromonosporaceae bacterium | reverse complement strand
AGGTCGCACTGCGCCACGCCGTTCAGCTCACCGGCGGACTGGTTCAGCTCGCGGGCGCGCGGTACCAGCCGGACGGTCGCGTCCGCGTCGTACCACATGTACGCCTGGGCCAGGTGGCGTGTGGCGCGGGCGGCCCACAGCGGCGCGTTCGCCCGCTCCGCCTGCTCCAGCGCCGTACCGAACAGCGCGGCCGCCTCGGTGAACCGGCCGTTGTGCAGCTGTACGTGCCCGAGCATGTCGTTGACCCGGATGCGGTCCAGCCGGCTGTCCGGGGCGCGTGTCATCAGCGCCGCCACCCGCGCGTACTCGCTGCGCCGCATCGCGTTGCCGGCCAGCCCGAACAGCGCCCCCACCGCGACCGGCGACCCGTCGGAGCCGACCGGCGACCCGTCGGAGCCGATCGCCTCGAAGTAGTCGTCGGCGGCGTCCAGCTCCCCGATGAAGTGCGCCCGGCTGCCCAGCTCGAAGCACAGGTAATCGGTGAACTCGCCGGTACGGTGATCGCCCACCGCGGCCCGCATCCGCTGGTAGCCCTCTGCCGCGTTGCCCTCCGGATCGGCCGCCAGCCGCGCCACCGTGGCGAGCCGAGCCAGGTCTGGGCGGTCGGCGTACTCGGGTAGCGAGGTCAGCACCTGCCAGTGCCCCACCTCCCGCAGGGTGTACGCCATCACCCCCAGCCCCGGCGGCGCCACCCCGTGCTCGGCGCTGGCGTGCAGCCCCAGCAGGAACGCCGCCACACTCCGCAGACACCGCTCCCGCAACGGCAGCGCGCCAGAGCCGTCCGCATCGCCGCCGCGCCCGGGCTCGTCGTCCCAGACGCTGGTCGCCACGTCGGTCAGGTGCCGTACCGCGGCCAGTACCCGGTCGGCACGCTCGGTGTCGGTCCAGCCGTCGTCGGTCAGCTCGTCGCACTCGCGTACCCCCCGGCGGAGGTTGGCGTGCAGCCGGTACGCCGGCCAGACGCTCGGGTCGTGCCGTACGAACTGCCTTTCCAGAAACGCCGCCACCGCCCGCTCCCGAGCGGCAGGCAGCACCGTGCGCAGGATGGGCTCGTCGAACGCCTCCAGCAGCGCCGCCGCCCGCAGCAGGTCCCGGTCGGCGGGGGACAGGTCGCGCATCGTACGCAGCACCAGCTCGGGGAACGGGTGGCCGAACTCCTCCGCCGGCGGGGTCTCGTCGCGGGCCAGGTACTGCTGGTACAGGTTGGACGACAGCTCCAGGTACAGCGGCGAGCCGGCCGCCCCGGCGACGATGCGGCGCCGGATCGGGGACGGGATGGCGGGCTGGTCGTCCACGGTGAGCCGGGTGGTGAGGTAGTGGTCCGCGTCGGTCTCGTCGAAGCCGCCCAGCGGATGCTGGTCGTCGTCGTGCAGCCCCGGCCACCGCGGCTCACCGCCGTACGTGAGCCCGACGCTGCGTACCGGCTCGTGCCACTGCAGCGGGCGCCGGCTGGCGACGGCGAAGAACACGTTCGGCATCAGGTAGACCAGCCGGGAGACCAGGTCCTCCAGCCCGCCGCGCTCGGCCGCCAACCGCTGTACGTTCTCGAAGGTGTCCAACAGGCAGATCCCGAGCGCCGGCCGGTCGGTGCGGCTGCGCTCCAGGTCGGCGGCGAGCAGCACCGGCAGGTAGCCGAGCATCCGGTCCGGGTCCGGCTCGTCCAGGATCGGCTCCAGCGCCGGCAGCTCCCGGCGCAGCCGCTTGAGCCGGCTCGCCTTCATCGCCGACGATCTGAGCAGCTCCACCGCCCGGTACGCGATCGACACCAGCCCGAACCCGCCGAGCAGCTCGTCCAGCGCGCCCCCGACCTGTTCGGCCATCCGGCGGGACCCGGCGAGCGAGCTCTTGTTGAGGAATCCGGTGAGCGACTCGCCGGGGTGTTTGCGTTCCCAGTAGACGGCGAGCGCGAGGTCGAACGCCGGCCAGCGCTTCGCCAGCGGGGCCAGCGCCGCGCGTACCCGCAGCACGATGCTCTCGAAGCTGGAGCTGGCCGAGTCGTCGAAGTCGATCACCGCGGCCGCCCGGTGCTCCGGCAGCTCCTCCCACTCGCCGCCGACCGCGAGCTTCACCGCGTGGCGTACCAACGTGGATTTTCCTATCCCGCCTTCACCGGTGAAGGCGGCGACGTTGGTCGCGGGCCGGCTGAAGTCGAGCAGCTCCTGGGTCGGCCAGCGCCGCCGCGCGTGGCCGGCCAGCCGGTGCCGCAGCGTCTCCAGGTGCTCCTCGCGGTTGGTGAACACCTGATGGGCGCGGAACGGGCCATCGGGCCCGAGGGTGAAGAACTGGTCGATGTCCACCCGGCAAGGTGATCACACCTCAGCAAGGTGGAAAAGCCCCGGGGCGTGCTGTGACCGGACCGGCAACGCCGGGGAGTCTGCAACGGCGCTGGTCGGTGCCCCGATTAGGCTTTCGGCATGAGTACGCCTGCCCCGGTCCTGGTGGTCGATTTCGGAGCCCAGTACGCCCAGCTGATCGCCCGCCGGGTGCGCGAGGCGCACGTCTACAGCGAGATCGTGCCGCACTCGATGCCGGTCGCCGAGATGCTGGCGAAGCAGCCTGCCGCGATCATCCTCTCCGGCGGCCCCGCCAGCGTGTACGAGCCCGGCGCGCCGCAGGTCGAGGCGGCGCTGTTCGAGGCCGGCGTACCGGTGTTCGGGATCTGCTACGGGTTCCAGGCGATGGCGCTGGCGACCGGCGGCCGGGTGGAGAAGACCGGACTCCGGGAGTACGGCGGCACCGCCGTCTCCGTGGTGACGCCGGGTGTGCTGTTCGCCGGGCTCGACGCCGAGCAGCCCACCTGGATGAGCCACGGCGACTCGGTGGCGGAGGCGCCGGCGGGGTTCGTGGTGACGGCGCGCAGCGCGGGCGCCCCGGTGGCCGGTTTCGAGGACGTGTCGCGGCGCCTCGCCGGGGTGCAGTTCCATCCCGAGGTCGCCCACACCGCGCAGGGCCAACGGATCCTCGAACACTTCCTGTACGACATCGCCGGCATCCAGCCCACCTGGACGATGGGCAACATCATCGACGACCAGGTGGCGGCGATCCGGGCCGTCGTCGGCGACAAGCGGGTGCTGTGCGGGCTCTCCGGCGGGGTCGATTCGGCGGTGGCCGCGGCGCTGGTGCACCGCGCCGTCGGCGACCAGCTGACCTGCGTGTTCGTCGACCACGGGCTGCTGCGGGCCGGCGAGGCGGAGCAGGTCGAGAAGGACTACGTGGCCGCCACCGGGATCCAGCTCAAGGTGGTCGACGCGGCGGAGCGGTTCCTGGGCGCGCTGGCCGGCGTCACCGACCCGGAGACGAAACGCAAGATCATCGGGCGGGAGTTCATCCGGGTCTTCGAGCAGGCGGCCCGGGAGCTGGAGGCCGAAGCGCATGTCGAGTTCCTGGTGCAGGGCACCCTCTACCCGGATGTCGTGGAGTCCGGCGGCGGCACCGGCACCGCCAACATCAAGTCCCACCACAACGTCGGCGGCCTGCCGGAGGATCTGGCGTTCACGCTGGTGGAGCCGCTGCGCACGCTGTTCAAGGACGAGGTACGCGCGCTCGGGCTGGAGCTCGGGCTGCCCGAGGCGATCGTCTGGCGGCACCCGTTCCCCGGCCCCGGTCTGGCGATCCGGATCATCGGCGAGGTGACCGGCAACCGGCTGGAGGTGCTGCGGGCGGCGGACGCGATCGGCCGTGAGGAGCTGACCCGCGCCGGGCTGGATCGCGACGTGTGGCAGTTCCCGGTGGTGCTGCTCGCCGACGTACGGTCCGTCGGCGTACAGGGGGATGGCCGTACGTACGGCCATCCCGTCGTGCTGCGCCCGGTCTCCAGCGAGGACGCCATGACCGCCGACTGGTCGCGCCTGCCGCACGACGTGATCGCGCGGATCTCCAACCGGATCACCAACGAGGTCCACGACGTGAACCGGGTGGTCCTCGACGTCACCAGCAAGCCGCCGGGCACGATCGAGTGGGAGTGATCTTTTAGTCCGGCCGGCTGCCGGAGATCACTCCTCCGGGTGGCTGCTCTATGTGGTAGCGCTGTGTCAAGGTTGATGTACCGATAGTGGGATCCTTCACCGTAGGCACCCCCGCGACTAGCCCCTCCCGTACCCGACAGGGAACAATCCCGGCCGTGACCGCCGAACTGGAACCGCTGCGCCGGATCGCCGCGTACGCCCTGTGCACCGATCCGGACGGCCGGGTGCTGCTGGTACGCGGCGCCGCCCAGTCGGTGACCGCCGGTGTCTGGTCGCTGCCGGGCGGCGGCGTCGACCATGGCGAACACCCCCACGACACCGTGGTACGCGAAGTCGCCGCCGAAGCCGGGCTCGCCGTCGACATCGCGGACCTGCGGGAGGTGCTCGCCGACCTGCGGGCGCTGCCCGGGCGTGGGCTCGCGCTGCACACCGACCGGCTGATCTACGAAGCCACCGTGATCGACCACGCCGAGGACACCGCACCGCGGCACGGCAACGGCACCGTCGTCGAGGCGCGCTGGGTGGCCCCGGCAGAGGCGGACGGGCTGAAGCTACGGCCGTTCACCGCCGCCGTGCTCGGGGTGCCCGATGCCGGCGGCGACCTGCGTCCGGAGGATCCCCCCGAGTTGCCCTC
>JBOGDG010000323.1:0-4611 GCA_050701655.1 Micromonosporaceae bacterium | reverse complement strand
CTCCCACACCGGCGCCGACCGCACCCGCGGCGGCGAGGTTGGCGGTGCCGCCGGCGCCGGCGTCGCCGACAGCCCCCTCCTCGGTGGTGTACTCCTTGGTCTTCTCACGCTTGGTGAACAACCACATGAGGAGCGCGCCGAGCAGGAACGAAATCAGGCAGTAGAACCAGGTCTGAAGAAAGAGCCACTTCATGGTCGATGTCTCCTCATTGGATCTTGATGTCGACTCGCCGGCCGGGGTTCGAACCTTCGATCCCGAAACCTCTGGCGGTGATCCGGTCGGCGGCGATGCCGTGCGCGACCAGGGCGTCCTTGACGGCGTTGGCGCGTTCCTCGCTGAGCTTCTGCTGGTACGGGGTGCTGGTGGTGCGCTTGACCGGCCCCATGCCCACGTGCCCCTCGACGCTGAGCTTCACGTCCGGAGCCTGCTCGAGCAGCCCGGCGACGTGCTCCACGATCGCCTCGCCCTGCGCCGTCGGCTTAGCGGAGTTCTTCCCGAACTCCAGCGGATTCGCCGCGAGGTACGCGTCGATCTCCGCCTGCAGCTCCTCCTTGGCCGCGGAGAGCTGGTTGTCGACATCGATACCGGGAAGCGCCTCCGCCACCTGCTCGCCGACCGCCGTCTTCGCTGCCTCGTCGGGCACCTCGCCGGTGAGCTTGACGCCGTCGTTGTCCCAGGTCAGGTGACGCTTGCCGGCCTGGTCGGGCGCCATCGACGCCACCAGCGGACCGACCATCGCGGGGTTACCCGGCAACAGCGCGCCATCCTTTACGGTGAGCTCGTCGACGATCTTCTTCCCCCCGGCCTTCGCCTCCGCCGCCTCGATCACCGCTGTGCGGGTGGCCTCGTCGGGCACGCTGCCCGAGACCACGATCGACTCACCGTCGAGCGCCAGGTCCAGGTTGCCGGCGGTCCCCAGGCCGACCACACGTACGCCGTCGACCTCCTCGACGGCGCTGCGGGCTTCGTCCTCGCGACCCTCCGGTACGCCGGTGAGCGTGCCGTCCCGACCGTCGAAGCTCACCCCCACCGCGCCGAGTCCGGCCTTCTCCAACGCCGTACCCGACGCCGTTGTCAGCTTGTTCTCGATCGATTGCCCACTGAAGACCAGCACCAGCAGCGCGAGCAGCGCAGGCACGAGGAGCAGGCTCAACAACAGCGGCAACCATCGCCGCCGAGGAGTCCACACCTCATGTCTGGTACGTCGCGCCACTGACCGGCCCGCGTGTGCACCGTCGTGCACCATTAACGCCTCCGAAGTCAATGGAAAGAAGCGGTGCGATCCGGGGCTGGTCATCCCCTTCGCGATCACACCAGCAAGTCGCGGGGATACTACTAAGAACAGGACGGCTTGGCGGGGATCTTCAGTACTTTCGGCGTTGCGACCACCAATAGGGTGACAAACCCGTCGAATCCTTACGAGGAGTACGACCAGGGTCACCCAATATGGCGCAGGCCACACCAGCGGGAGAACGACGCCGAGGGGCAGGCTGTCAGCTTCCGAGCGCTTCGGAGAGGACCGCGGCGGCGCGCTCGATGCCCGCGTCGTCGACGTCGTAATGGGTCACCAGTCGGACGAACCGGGGGCCGAGCACGCTGATCCGTACCCCCCGCTCCCCCGCGGCGGCCGCCAGCGCGGCGCTGTCCAGCGGGGACTTGGTGAGATCCAGCGGCACGATGTTGGTACGCACCGCGGCCGCGTCCACCACGCCGTACGGGGCGAGCGCATCGGCCAGCCGGCGGGCGCGGGCGTGGTCCTCGGCAAGCCGCCCGATGTGGTGACGGAGCGCGTACCGGCCGGCGGCGGCGAGGATCCCCACCTGCCGCATCCCGCCACCGAGCTGCTTGCGGATGGTACGGCCGTGCGCGATCCGCTCCGCGGAGCCGATCACCAGCGAGCCGGCGGGAGCGCCGAGCCCCTTCGACAGACACACCGCGAGCGTGTCGAACAGCCGGCCGTACCCGGCCAGCGGCACCCCGTCGGCCACGTGCGCGTGCCAGATCCGGGCCCCGTCGCAGTGCAGCGTCAGCCCGGACGAGTCGGCGAGATCGCGCAGCCGGCGCAGTACGTCGAGCGGGATGACCGTACCCCCGCCGCGGTTGTGGGTCTGCTCCACCGCGACCGTGCGGGTCGGCACGGCGTGGTAGCCCTCCGGACGCAGGTACGAGGCGACCTCGTCCACGTCGAGCAGCCCACCGCGCGCCGGCCAGGTACGGGTGGACACCCCGGCGAGCGCCGCGGCGGCGCCCACCTCGTACGTCACCACGTGGGCGTCCGCGTCGGCGAGCAGCTCGTCACCGCGCGGCACCAGCAGCCGCAGCGCGATCTGGTTCGCCATCGAGCCGGTGGGGGTGAACAGCGCCGCCTCGTGCCCGAACAGCTCCGCCACCTCGGCCTCGAGAGCGTTGACGGTCGGGTCCTCGCCGTACACGTCGTCGCCGACCTCAGCCTCGGCGATCGCGGCCCGCATCCCGGGGGTCGGACGGGTCAGGGTGTCACTGCGCAGATCGACCACGCCGCTGGTCGCCGCGCCGGAAGCGCCGCCGACCACGCCTCAGCCCCGCAGCATCTCGGCGACCAGGAAGGCCAGCTCCAGGGACTGCTGAGTGTTCAGCCGGGGGTCACACGCGGTCTCGTACCGGCCGGGCAGGTGGTGGTCCTCCAGCGACTGGGGGCCGCCCAGGCACTCGGTGACCTCCTCGCCGGTCAGCTCCACGTGCAGGCCACCCGAGTGGGTGCCCAGCTGCTTGTGCACCTCGAAGTAGCCCAGCACCTCGTCGAGCACCCGGTCGAAGTGCCGGGTCTTGTAGCCGTTGGACGACTCGACGGTGTTGCCGTGCATCGGGTCGCACTGCCAGACCACCTTGTGCCCGGCGGCGGTGACCTTCTCCACGATCGGGCTCAGCGCGTCGCGCACCTTGTGATTGCCCATCCGGCTGACCAGGGTGAGCCGGCCCGGGCTGTTGTCGGGATTGAGCTTCTCGCACAGCTCCAGCGCGGCCTCGGGGGTGGCGGTCGGCCCCAGCTTGACCCCGATCGGGTTGGCGATCCGGGATATGAAGTCCACGTGGGCGCCGTCCAGCTGCCGGGTCCGCTCGCCGATCCAGAGGAAGTGCCCGGACAGCCCGTACGCCCGTTCGCCGACCACCCGGGTCAGCGCGCGGTCGTACTCCAGCGCGAGCGCCTCGTGGCTGCAGTAGAGGGTGACGCCGTGCAGCGCGTCGTCGTCGACCCCACAGGCCGCCATGAACCCCAGCGCCCGGTCTATCTCGCGGGCGATCGCCTCGTACCGCTCCCCCGCTGGGGAGTCGCGTACGAAGTCCTTGTTCCAGACGTGTACGGCGCGCAGGTCGGCCATCCCGCCGGAGAGGTACGCCCGGAGCATGTTCATCGCCGACGAGGAGTTGGCGTACGCCCGGATCATCCGCTGCGGATCGGCGACCCGCGCCTGGGGGGTTGGCTCCAGCGAGTTGATCATGTCGCCGCGGTATACCGGGAGCCCGAGCGCGTCGGTGGCCGCCGAGCGGGGCTTGGTGTACTGACCGGCCACCCGCGACACCTTCACCACCGGCAGGCTGGCGCCGTAGGTCAGCACCACCGCCATCTGCAGCAGGGTGCGCGCGTTCGCCAGCAGGTGCGCGTCGGTGTTGTCGGCGAAGGTCTCCGCGCAGTCGCCGCCCTGCAGCAGAAACGCCTTGCCCTCGCAGACCAGCGCCAGCCGCTCCCGCAGGTTGTCGACCTCGTACGGGGCGACGACCGGCGGCACCGACTCCAGGGTCGCGTACACCTCGTCGACGATCTCCTGGTCGGGCCAGGGCGGGGTCTGCGCGCGCGGCAGCTCACGCCAGCGGTCCAGGCCGTACTGCTCGGCTTCCCGCGGGTCGGTGACAGGTCGGCTCAGCAGCAGACCGGGATTACGGAACTTGTGCCATTCGAGGGGCCCGGTATTCACGGCACCATGCTACGGGCGTGGTACGGCGTGCCGGTGCCCGAGGGTGTTCGTCCCGCCTTCCGGGACCTGGAATCGGGCGGCGACCCGTACCCCCGCGCTCTGGTTACTCGTTGTGATCGGGCGTGGAGGCACAATTCCCTGACCTGCGGACATTCCGGCTACACAAGGTAATCGAGGACATCGACTTCGACGGCGCGTCGGTGCCGGGGCTGCGGGGCAGCTTCTACCGGCGGCGCGACGAGTCGGTGGGTGTGTACAGCTACGCCGGGCGGGAGCTGTTCATGGCCTGGGGGTACGTCGGCGAGGAGCACTGCCGGTTCACCGCGGTACGCCGCCCCGACGGCAGCTGGGCGAGGCCGCATCCGGGCTGCCCGGCGGTACGGGTGCTGCGCAACGCGGACGACGCGACCGCGGTGACCGGCGTCGAGATACGCGCCGGCTAGCTCACCGGCCGGACCGGCTCGGGGGCCGCGTCGGCGGTTTCAGCGGCGTCGGCCGCGGCGGCGGTGTGGCGTACCGCCAGGATGGAGCCGGTGGTGAGCAGCAGCGCGGCGGTGAGCGCGAGGGCGTGCGGCACCGGGGCGAGGATCGGCACGAACGCGGCCACCGCGACCGGCAGCTGCACCATCGCCACCAGCGCCAGCAGCAGCCCCCGGC
>JBOGDG010000322.1:0-4620 GCA_050701655.1 Micromonosporaceae bacterium | reverse complement strand
CACCGCCAGCCGGCGCCGGCTGAGCGCGCTCAGCAGCTCGCCCTCGACCCGTACCGTGCCGCCGCTCGGGCGGTCCAGCCCGCCCGCCAGGTTGAGCAGGGTCGACTTGCCGGAGCCGGACGGCCCCATCACCGCGACCAGTTCGCCGGGCGCGACGTTCAGCGAGACCCCGCGCAGCGCGTGCACCGCCGCCTCGCCGCTGCCGTGCACCCGCTCTACCCCGAAGATCTCCAGCACACTCATCGCACAGCCTCGCTTCGCTCGGCCGGCGCTTCGCGCACACACTCTGCCAGCCATTCGCTCGCAAGCTCGCTCATCGCGCGGCCTCCTCGCGCTCGATCTCGGGCGCCACGGTGGTGGTACGCGGAACGGGGCGGTGCCGGATCAGCCGAGACTCGCAGTGGTCCAGCCAGCGCACCTCGGCCTCCACCCGGAAGATCAGTGAGTCGAGCACCAGCAGCCAGGGCAGATCCTCGGCGCGGTCGGAGCGCTTCATCCGGGTGTACTCCTGCAGCGCCCGTACGCTGGCCGAGCGCTGCGCCTGCACCACCGCGGCGACGTCGACGCCCGGTGTGGTGACGGCGAGGGCGAGCTTGATCGCCAGCTCGTCGCGCGGCCGATCCTCCCGCCCCACCGGGGTGGTGAACCAGCTCGCCAGCTCGGAACGCCCCGCCTGCGTGATCCGGTACGTACGCTGCCCGCTCTCCGACTCCGGCAGCTCTTCGACCAGCTCGTCGCGCTCGAGGCGGGACAGCGTGGTGTAGACCTGCCCGATGTTGAGCGGCCAGGTGGCCCCGGTCGACTCCTCGAACGAGCTCCGTAGCTGGTAGCCGTACATCGGGCCGCGTTCCAGCAGCGCGAGTAGTCCGTACTTGATGCTCAAGGTCCGCTCCTTGGCCGTGACCGCATGACTGGTGAGGTACATATCTAGTATGCATACTCGGTATAGTCAAGCTCCGGACAGGCCAAACCCGACAGGTCCGTAGGGATTAGGTGGGGGAGCCGGGCAAGGCCACCGTGGGTGGCTGTTTCGCGGCGGTACGCCAGCGGCTGGCCCGGACCGCACAGTCCACCAGCGCCGCGACTCCCAGCTCGCGGTCGGCGCCGCGGGTGGTGCCCAGCGTCGCGCGCCACACCGCGGCGGTCCGCTCCTCCAGGTGCAGCGCCAGCTTGATCGCGCCGTCCTGGTCGGAGACCGCGAACGGCAACGGGTACGCCGGCTCCGCCGCCGGTGGTGCCGGGCTCGCGTCCGCCAGCCGCTCCAGCAGCTGGTTGCGCCGCGCGCGGTGCTTGTCCTCGGCCCGCTGCGCCGCGGTCAGCAGCGCGCCGCGCAGGTGGGCGCCGACCGCGCCGTACCCGAAGACAGCGGCGTGTTCGGCACTCAACGCGTCCGCCAGCCCGGTCACCGGCACACCTCACTCAGGACCGCATGGCCGCGCCCTGCTGAGCAGATCACTTCAGCACCTCCCGGTGGGTGGCCCGGCAGGCGGCGATCGAGCCGAGCAGCCCGGCGTACTCCGGCTTGGCGGACAGGCACGCCTTCGTCGCGTACGTCTGCCCCTCCTTCTCGGCGGTACGCAGCGCGGCGAGCGTGGCCCGCTCCTCGCTCGGCACCAGCCCCGGGCTCGACGCGGCGGCCGAAGGGGACGCCGACGCGCCGGGCCCGATCAGCTTCGCGAGCTCGGTGACGTGCGTGTGATGGTTGTCCCGCAACGGGTTCAGCCGCTCGGCGAGCCCGGGCTGGGCGGCGAGCACCGACTCGTACCGGCTGAGGATGGCTCTGGTGTCGTCGAGCATCGCCTGCAACGGGTGAGGCGGTGGCGGCTCCGGGCTCAGCAGGTCGCAGCCGGTCAGCGCGAACCCCGCGGTGAGCGTGCCGCCGAGCACACGCGCCAGCGCCGTACGTCTGTCCACTCACGCCTCCCCGTACCGTTTGCCCGCGACGTGCCAGTCTTTCACCTCACGGGGTGGCGCGTGCCGTCGGTGTTCTGATGGGACGGCGGGTTAGGCTCACCGCATTCGCCGCACATCCGCGGCGCCAGAGGTGCGTGGGCAGGCCGCGACAGGAGGAATTCGGTGATGGCGCAGTCAGGCCGATCCGGCGCGGCTACCGGGCTGACCCGGCAGAAGCAGCGGCTGCGGTCCGTGGTCGAGCCGGCGGTGACCTCGGCGGGGTACGACCTGGACGACCTGGCGGTCTCCCGGGCGGGCGGCCGCAGCGTGGTGCGGGTCGTGGTGGACGGCGAGGACGGGGTCAGCTCCGACGCGATCGCCGACATCTCGCGGGAGGTCTCCGCCGCGCTGGACACCGCCGAGGAGACGGAAGGTCCGATCAGCCCCTCCGGGTACACCCTCGAGGTGAGCTCGCCGGGCATCGACCGGCCGCTCACCGAGCCCCGGCACTGGCGGCGTAACCGGGGCAGGCTGGTGAAGGTGAAGGTCGACCGGGCCACCCGGACCGGCCGGGTGCTGGCCGCCGACGATGCCGGGATCCGGCTCGACGTGGCGGGCGAGGAGCTCGAGCTGCCGTACGACCGGCTCGGGCCGGGAAAGGTGCAGATCGAGTTCGGCAGGCCGTCACCGCCCGCGACGAGGGACGATGGTGATGAGACCGATGAAGGGAAGGAGGAGGACGCATGAATATCGACCTCGCTGCCCTGCGCGCGCTCGAGCGTGAGCGGGACATCCCCTTCGAGACGATCCTCGGTGCGATCGAGACCGCGCTGCTCACCGCGTACCGGCACACGGAGGGCGCCCACCCGCACGCCAGGGTGGCGATCGACCGCAAAACCGGCATCGCCGAGGTGTACGCCCAGGAGCTCGACGCCGACGGCAATGTCACGCGGGAGTGGGACGACACCCCGCACGACTTCGGCCGGATCGCCGCGATGACCGCCAAGCAGGTGATCCTGCAGCGGCTGCGAGAGGCGACCGACGAGGTCAACTACGGCGAGTACGTCGGCAAGGAAGGTGACATCGTCACCGGGGTCATCCAGGCGCACGAGGCCCGCGCGGAGAAGGGCATCGTGGTGGTCGACCTGGGCAAGGTGGAGGCGTTGCTGCCGCCCGCCGAGCAGGTCCCCGGTGAGCTGTACGAGCACGGCCAGCGGATCAAGTGCGTGGTCGTCCACGTGGTGAAAGGCTTCCGTGGCCCCCAGATCACGCTGTCCCGCTCGCACCCCAACCTGGTCAAACGGCTGTTCTCCCTCGAAGTGCCTGAGATCGCCGACGGCACCGTGGAGATCCCCGCGATCGCCCGCGAGGCGGGTCACCGTACGAAGATCGCCGTACGCTCCCACGTACCGGGGGTGAACCCGAAGGGGGCCTGCATCGGCCCGATGGGCACCCGGGTGCGCGCCGTGATGAGCGAGCTGCACGGCGAGAAGATCGACATCATCGACTGGTCGGACGATCCGGCCACCTTCGTCGGCAACGCGCTGTCGCCGGCCAAGGCGCTGCGGATCGAAGTGATCGATGCCACGGCGAAGACCGCGCGCGTGATCGTTCCCGATTTCCAGCTCTCGCTGGCGATCGGTCGAGAAGGGCAGAATGCCCGGCTTGCCGCCCGTTTGACCGGTTGGCGGATCGATATCAGGCCCGATACCGACCTCTCCAGCGGCGAACGGGCCGCGCCGGTGCCCGGTGAGGCTGGCGCGGCGAGTACCGGAACGTAGGGGTAGACTTCTCCGTGGTACGCCGCGCGTATCCGGTACGCACCTGTGTGGGTTGCCGGGCACGCGCGCCAGCTTCCGAGTTGCTGCGCGTAGTGGCGGTCGAGCATCTGGCCGGTTATCGGCTGGTGCCTGACCCCGCTCGCCGAATGCCGGGCCGTGGAGCGCATCTGCATCCCGACTCGGCTTGTCTCGCGAAGGCGGAGAGTCGCCGCGCATTCGGGCGCGCGCTCCGTGTGTCTGGCGTCATCGACGCCGGGCCGCTCCGCGAGCATCTCGGTGCCCGACCGTAGTAGCGCGAACTAGTGAGGTAGGTCGACCAACATGAGCACACGATGAAGTCGCTGCGATGAGCAGGCTTCAAGTGGACTAGTGAGGTCGCGCGGGCCGCCCGCCGACCTCGAGATGAGGAGTGCAGTGGCAGGCAAGGCCCGTGTACACGAGCTCGCCAAAGAGCTTGGTGTATCGAGCAAGGACGTACTCACCAAACTCGGTGAGTTGGGCGAGTTCGTCAAATCAGCATCAAGCACCGTAGAGGCGCCGGTAGCCCGGCGGCTCCGTGAGGTGCTCGTCAGCCAGCAGGCGGCGCCGTCGAAGCCAGCAGCGGCCCCCGCGGGTCCGACCCCGGCGAAGGCGCGCCCCGGCCCGGCGAAGAAGCCGGCGAAGAAGGCCGCGGTACCATCCCCGGCCCAGTTCGCCCCCAGCGCACCGGCCAGCACCCCGGCCAGCGCCCACGACATCGAGGTAGCGGCGGCGGAGGCTCGTGCCGCGCGCCTGAAGAAGGAGCAGGAGGCGGCGGTCAAGGCCGCCCAGCAGCGGCGGGACGACGGCGAGGCGCCCGAGATCGGCACTCCGGCCGTCACCACGCCGAGTCCGGCTCCCTCCGTGGTGCCCCCGAGGCCCGGACCGCGTCCGGCGCCCCGTCCGGCGGCGCGCCCCGGCAACAACC
>JBOGDG010000321.1:0-4627 GCA_050701655.1 Micromonosporaceae bacterium | reverse complement strand
TGCCGTTCGTGGGCCTGCCACACCTCGCCCTCGCCGCCGGCGGCGCGCCGGGAGAGCAGCTGGTAGCGGTCGGGTGCGTCGGCCGGGCCGACGTAGCCGGGGTCGGAGTCCACTGGCACCTGTTCACACCGTTCTCGTCGCTTACCCACAGTGAGATCGCCGGAGAGGCCCGGCGATCGCAACCTAACCTATCGGCCCCTGCCAACGTGGCCGGCAATGAGCGATCAATGAGAGCCGGCTCCGGGCAGCTGTGACACAATCCCGCGCCCCGCGCTACGCCTTGGGCAGCTCGAAGAGGTTCATGAACGCCTGCGCGAAGCCCAGCGAGCCGGAGATCTTCACCTTGCCACGCAGGAACAGGAACGTCGGGGACGCGTTGCCGGTGGCCAGCCGCAGCAGCTCGGCCGGCCCGACCGTGATGGTGGTCTTCGCATCCTCGGGCACGTCGTGGGACACAGTGCAGGTCTGGTCCACGTCGGCGCCGGCGTCGGCGAGCCGGCCGATCTGGGTGAGCAGCCCGACGAACTCGCCCTTGCTCAGCCTGCGCGGGTCGATGCGCTGCGCCACCACGTCGATGTCCAGCTGCTTGAGCGCCGGGTCGTCCGGCCGCGCCTCGCCCAGCGCCGCCACCAGCTCCCCGGCGCTGAGTCTCGCGATCGCCGCCTCGCTGAAGTCCATGCCCCACCTCCGTCGGAGCGGACCTTACCCCGCGTCGCCAGGGGAAACCCGGAAGTCGGGCCTCCCCCGGTGGCGGTGTCAGAGGTTGTTGGTGAACAGCAGGCGGTTGACCGTGCCGCCGGTGCTGCCGCCCTTGATCACGCCCGGCGTGGCGTTGCTCTCCAGCCAGCTCTTGACCGTGGCGGACGGGGCGTCGCCGTACGTCGCCTTGTAGAGCGCCGCGACGCCGGCCACGTGCGGCGAGGCCATCGAGGTGCCGCTGAACACCGCGGTCCGGTTGTCCGGCTGGGTGGACAGAATGCCCTGGCCCGGGGCGTACAGGTCGACGCAGGGGCCGGTGCTGGAGAATGACGCGCGCCGGTCCCGGTCGTTGGAGGCGGCGGTGACCGCCACGGTCTCGATCTTGCGGGGCAGCCGGTCACAGGAATTGTTGCTGGTGTTGCCGGCGGATGCGGCAAGGAACACGCCGGAGGCGACCATGTTGCGGATCGCGGTCTCCACGTTGGGGTCGGCCGACCAGTTCCAGGACGCGTTGGCCACCGCCGGCTTCACCGCGTTCGCGGTCACCCACTCGATCGCGCCGAGCACGCTGGAGGTGGTGCCGGAGCCGCCGCAGTTCAGCCACTTCACGCCGTGCAGCCGGGCGCCCTTGGCTACGCCGTACGTCTTGGAGCCGACGGTGCCGGCGACGTGGGTGCCGTGGCCGTGGCAGTCGGTGTTGTTGCTGTCGATGGTGTTGGCGACGAAACTGGCCCGGCCCTCGAAGTCGGGGTGGCTCGGGTCGATGCCGGTGTCGATCACGTAGACGTGCACCCCGGCGCCGGTGGCGTTGTACGTGTACGACTTCGACAGCGGCAGTTTCCGCTGGTCAACCCGGTCGATGCCCCACGCGGGCGGGTTGGTCTGGGTGTCGTCGAGCACGTCGGTGACCCGCGCGTCCTGCGCGATCGAGACCACGTCCGAGTGCCGCTGCACCTTCCGCAGCTGCGCCGGGCTGAGCTCGGCGGCGAACCCGGTCAGCGCGGCCCGGAAGAGGTGGTATGCGCTGACGTCCAGCGCCCCGGCGACCTGCTCCGGGTCGGCGTCGGCGCGCAGGCGTACCACATAGGAGCCTTTAACGGCGGTGGTGTGGGCATCCTTGGCGACGGCACGGACCGGCACGACGCGTCCGGAGTCGGGTGCCGCAGCGGCGGGACCGGCGGCCAGCAGCGCCGCCGGGACGAGCGCAGCCGCCAGCGCGGCACGCACGAAGATGTTCACGATGTCCTCCCCAGGAATCGACCGGGCGGCCGCCCGGCTGACCCGACGCTAGGTCAGCGATTCGACGCAGGTCAATGAGAGGCCATCAAAAGCGGGCAAAACGAAGGGTCACCGGCCTGCCCGCCGGCTCGGGCGGGAGGCCGGTGACGGCGATTCAGCGGAGGGTACGGAAGAACGCGCGGATGTCCCCGACGAGCAGCTCCGGCACCTCCATCGCGGCGAAGTGGCCGCCGGTGTCGAAGTCGGTCCAGTGCGTGATGTGGTGGCCGGCCTCGGCGTACCGCCGGATCGCGATGTCCTCCGCGAAGACCGCGACGCCGGTGGGGACCTCGACCCGCGGCTGGTCCCACCCGTCGTTGGAGTGCATTCCTTCGTAGTACGTCAGCGCCGACGAGGTGCCGGTGTTGGTGAGCCAGTAGAGCATCACGTCGGTGAGCATGTGGTCGCGGTCGATCGCTGTCTCCGGCAGCTCGCCCGACGGGTGGCTCCACTCCTTGAACTTGTCCACGATCCACGCCAGCAGCGCGACCGGGGAGTCGGCGAAGCCGTACCCGACGGTGTGCGGCCGGGTCGCCATGATCTGGAAGTAGCCGTTGCCCTCGGACATGAAGTGACCCAGCCGCGCCAGCCGCTCCCGCTCGGTGTCGCTGAACGACTCGTCGCCGGACACCTCGCCGAACGGGATGAAGCCGACCGTGGCCGCGTTGACGTGTACGCCGATCACATGGTCGGCGTCGATCCGGCCCAGCTCGGGGGTCACGAAGGCGCCCCAGTCGCCACCCTGGGCGCCGTACCGGTGGTAGCCGAGCCGGCGCATCAGCTCGGCCCAGGCTTTCGCGACCCGCTTCACCGTCCAGCCGGTGTCGGTGGTGGGGCCGGAGAAGCCGTACCCGGGGATCGACGGGATCACCAGGTGGAACGCGTCGGCGGGGTCGCCGCCGTACGCCCGCGGGTCGGACAGCGGGCCGATCACGTCCAGGAACTCCGCGACCGAGCCGGGCCAGCCGTGGGTGAGCAGCAGCGGCGTGGCGTCCGGCTCGGGCGAGCGTACGTGAAGGAAGTGCACGTTCTGGCCGTCGATCGTGGTGGTGAACTGCGGGTACGCGTTGAGCCGCGCCTCCCACTTGCGCCAGTCGTACGCGTTCCGCCAGTGCCCCGCCAGCTCTTTGAGATAGTCCAGCGGTACGCCGCGCTCCCAGCCGGCGCCCGAGGCGTGAACGGGCCAGCGGGTGGCGGCGAGCCGGGCGGCGAGATCGTCGAGCTCGGTCTGCGGGATGTCGATCCGGAACGGCCGGATCTCTGCGTCTGGGCTGTCAGGGGTGGCGCCGGGGGCGCTGTCTGGGTTCGTCATGCTGGCCACGCTACGGGGGCTTCCGGCCAGCTTCTGACCTGAAGTGCTGGCAGGATTCGGGGAATGTTGGAGACCTCGGCGCGGCTGCTGCGGCTGCTGTCGCTACTACAGGCCCGGCGCGACTGGCCGGGCTCGGCGTTGGCCGACCGGCTCGGCGTCAGCGCGCGCACCGTACGCCGTGACGTGGACCGGCTGCGCGAGCTCGGCTACCCGGTGCACGCGTCGCGGGGCACCGACGGCGGCTACCGGCTCGGCGCCGGCGCCGCGATGCCGCCGCTGCTGCTCGACGACGAGGAGGCGGTGGCGGTCGCGGTGTCGCTGCGTACCGGCGCCCGGGGTGCGATCGCCGGGGTCGAGGAGACCTCGCTGCGCGCGCTGGCGAAACTGGAGCAGGTGCTGCCGTCGCGGCTGCGGCGCCGGGTCAACGCGCTGCAGACCCAGACCGTGGCGGTGCCGCCGGACCGGATCGGCCCGACCGTGGACGCGGCGGTGCTGACCGAGCTGTCGGCGGCGTGCCGCGACCACGAGCGGGTGCGCTTCGACTACCTGTCCCACGGTGGCGACCCGAGCCGGCGCGACGTGGAGCCGTACCGGCTGGTCAACTGGGGTCGCCGCTGGTATCTGGTCGGCTTCGACGTCGACCGGGCGGACTGGCGTACCTTCCGGGTGGACCGGATCGCGCCGCGTACCCCGTCCGGCCCGCGGTTCACCCCCCGCGAGCTGCCCGCCGAGGACCTCGCCGAGTACGTCTCCCGCCGGGTCTCCGCCGCCGCCTGGCGCTACCAGGCCCGGATCATCGTGTACGCCCCCGCCGCGGCGGTCACCGAACAGATCAACCCAGCCGTCGGCACCGTCTCACCGATCGACGAGCACACCAGCCTGCTGCGCACCGGCGCCGACTCGATCGACACCATCGCGGTGTACGTCAGCCTGCTCAACATGGATTTCGAGGTCACCGACCCGCCCGAGCTGGTGGAGCGGATCCGCGCGCTGGCCGCCCGCTACCAGCGCGCGACGCCGCATCAGTCGTGAAGGGCCCGCGCCTGGCGCAGCAGCACGAAGCTGGTCGCCCGCACCCACGGATTATTTATGCCGCGGCCGAGTTTCGCTTGTCGGGAACGAGCCGATGCATATGATTTCTCAGCGGTCTTCGCTCGGGGTCGGTGTAACGCGGTGGAATGAATTCTGGCCGGCCGTCGCCGGCTATTCGTACCACCCAGTGGCCTTTATGAATTTCGCGGTGGTGAGTCGGCGGCGGGAGTCTCACCCGCCGCCGCTCTTAGAACCGTGCGTGACACTCTCGCGTCACACGGCTCCCGTTGCCGAGCCGCTGGGGAT
>JBOGDG010000320.1:0-4632 GCA_050701655.1 Micromonosporaceae bacterium | reverse complement strand
TTCGACGATGTAGCCCGGCGTCGGGAAGTCCGGCTCGCCGGCGCCGAAGCCGATCACCGGCTTGCCGGCGGCCTTCATCGCCTTCGCGGTGGCGTCCACGGCGAGCGTCGCCGACGGCGCGATGCCGCCGATGCGGCGGGAGATCCGACTGGTACGGGAATCGGGAGTGACGGCGGCCATATGGGACATGTTTCCAGACGGTTACGGTGCCCGAAGCACGGCCCCGCCGAGACTCGCTGGCCACGGGTCGGGCCGGTTGGGATAATCGGGGGGCAACCCGTACACTGATCCGTCTGGGGGTGAGTAGCCCCTGCTCCGGCATGCCCGATTAGGGCGTTGTCTGAGTGGGTTCTCGCCCCCGGCGTATGACGCGGCCGGTTCCGGCGGCGGCCGTGCGAGCGGCCACCGGCGAGCGGACCGCGGAGGGGCGTGGCGCAATTGGCAGCGCAGCGGTCTCCAAAACCGCAGGTTGCAGGTTCGAGTCCTGTCGCCCCTGCGCCGACGGCATTACCGGCACTGCCGGGCAGACCCGAGAGAGGGCGAAGTGGCCAGGAGAAACCGGCGTGACGACGACGCCGCTGACGAGCGACTCGAGCAGGAGACTGACGAGGCGCTGGATTCGGCTGCCGATGAGCTACCCGACGACGCCCTCGATCCCGACGACCTCGACGCGGACGACGTCGACGACGCCGACCTCGACGACGCCGACCTGGAAGACGAGCTGGACGAGGAGGAGGGCACCCGTCCGGCCCGGCGCCGCACCGGCACCGCTGTCAAGCGCGCCAAGGCGGATTCCGACGCCGAGACCAAGACCCGCCCCGGCAAGGGCAAGGCGGACAAGGCCGAGAAGGCGAAGCGGCCGGCCCGGGTCGGGCCGATCGGTCGGCTGATCCGGTTCGTCCGCGAGGTGGTGGCCGAGCTCCGCAAGGTGATCTGGCCGACCCGCAAGGAGCTGCTGACGTACACCGTGGTCGTGGTGATCTTCGTGGTCGTGATGCTGAGCATCATCGCCCTCTACGACCTCGGGTTCGCCCGCGCGATGCTGTGGGTGTTCGGCGGCAAGGCCAGTACGCCCGAGTGACAGAGCACGCGTCGCGAGCGCAGCAGCGCGCCCGGCGTACCGAATAACGTACGGAAGTGAGCAAAGGTGCCTGACTACGACGAGATCGCCCGGCCCGCGGAGCAGAAGCCCGTGGCCGGCGAGGCCACGTCGGTCGACAACACCGGATCCGAGACCATCGAGGACACCGCACCGGCTGGCGATCTGGCCACCGATGTGGCGCGCCCGCCCGAGCCGGTGGAGCCCGAGCCGGTGGAGGTGGCCGAGGAGCCGGCCCTCGCCGAGCCCGCCGAGGAGGATGTGGACCCGGTCCAGGAGCTCCGCGAGGCGCTCAAGCGGGCCCCGGGTGAGTGGTACGTGGTCCACTCGTACGCCGGCTACGAAAACAAAGTGAAGACCAACCTGGAGAGCCGCACCACGAGCCTCGACATGGAGGACTTCATCTTCCAGATCGAGGTGCCCACCCAGCAGGTCACCGAGGTCAAGAACGGCAAGCGGCAGCAGGTCGAGGCGAAGGTCTTCCCGGGCTACATCCTGGTGCGGATGGATCTCACCCCGGAGTCATACTCCTGCGTCCGCAACACCCCGGGGGTCACCGGCTTCGTCGGGGCCACCGACCGTGCCGACCGGCCGTCTCCGCTCAGCATCGACGAGGTCCTGAAGTGGCTGGCCCCGACGGTGGAGAAGGAGAAGGAGAAGGCCGAGATCAAGGTCGTGGACTTCGAGGTGGGTGACTCGGTCACGGTGACCGACGGCCCGTTCGCCTCGATGCCGGCGACCATCAGCGAGATCAACCCGGATCAGCAGAAGCTGAAGGTGCTGGTCTCGATCTTCGGCCGCGAGACGCCGGTGGAGCTCAACTTCAACCAGGCCGCCAAGCTCTAGTCCAGCCACAGCACATAGCCGTCCAGTTAGCGAACACAGCCCAGGAAGTTCACCATGCCTCCGAAGAAGAAAAAGCTCGTCACCACGTTCAAGTTGGAGCTCGCGGGTGGTCAGGCCACCCCGGCCCCGCCGGTCGGCCCCGCGCTGGGTCAGCACGGCGTGAACATCATGGAGTTCTGCAAGGCGTACAACGCGGCGACCGAGCAGAACCGCGGCGAGATCGTGCCCGCCGAGATCAGCGTGTACGAGGACCGCTCGTTCACCTTCATCCTGAAGACCCCGCCGGCCGCGAAGCTGCTGCTGAAGGCCGCCGGTGTCGACAAGGGCTCCGGCGAGCCTCACGCCAACAAGGTCGGCTCCGTCAACCGGGCCCAGGTACGCGAGATCGCCGAGCGCAAGATGGCCGACCTCAACGCCGTCGACCTGGACCAGGCCGAGAAGATCATCGCCGGCACCGCCCGTTCCATGGGCATCACCGTCAACGACTAGTACCCCGCAGTACGTGGGAGAGCCGGCGCGGCTCGTACCACACCATCCACAGTGGAGGATGCACGATGAAGCGCAGCAAGACGTACCGGAAGCTGGACGCACAGGTCGACAAGACCAAGCTGTACGCGCCGTTGGCGGCCGCGGCGCTGGCCAAGGAGACCAACCCGGCGAAGTTCGACGCCACTGTCGAGGTCGCGATGCGGCTCGGCATCGACCCCCGCAAGGCCGACCAGATTGTGCGCGGCACCGTCAGCCTGCCGCACGGCACCGGCAAGGTGGTACGCGTGATCGTATTCGCCGCCGGTGAGAAGGCCGAAGAGGCCCGCAACGCCGGCGCCGACGAGGTGGGTGCCGAGGAGCTGATCGCCCGGGTCCAGGAGGGCTGGCTGGACTTCGACGCCGCCATCGCCACCCCGGACCAGATGGCCAAGGTGGGCCGGATCGCGCGGATTCTGGGCCCGCGCGGCCTGATGCCCAACCCGAAGACCGGCACCGTCACCATGGACGTCGCGAAGGCGGTGGCGGACATCAAGGGCGGCAAGATCTCGTTCCGGGTGGACAAGCACTCCAACCTGCACACCATGATCGGCAAGGCCAGCTTCACCGCACAGCATCTCGCGGAGAACTACGCCGCCGTACTCGACGAGGTGCTGCGCGCCAAGCCGTCCTCGGCGAAGGGCAGGTACCTCAAGAAGGTCACCCTCTCGACCACCATGGGCCCCGGGATTCCGATCGACCCGAGCCGTACCCGCGGGGTGGCCGAGGACGAGGCTGCCGCCTCGGCGTGAGCCGATAGGTCGATAGGTCGTCCATCGAGGGGAGTCTGCTCAGCAGCTCCCCTCGATGTGTCTGTACGGGTCGGCGACCCTTTGCGGGGTTGGCTACGGTGGGATTCCCGACGGGGTGTGGAGGACAGGTGGTACGACGGTCCCGCAGACGTCCGCTGCGTGGGGTCGCCGCTGTCGGAGCCGCCCTGGTGCTGGCGGTGGTGGCCGGGTCCGGCGCCGGGGCCATGTGGCAGCCCCGCCCCGCCCAGGCCGAGACGATCCGGGAGCTGTCCTGGTATCTCGACGCTATGCACGTCGAGGAGGCCCAGCGGCTCTCCAAAGGTGACGGGGTCACCGTCGCGGTGATCGACTCGGGCGTCGACTCCAGCCACCCCGACCTGCAGGGCCAGGTGCTCACCGGCGGCGACATCGGGGAGGAGCCCAACGCGGAGGTCACCGGCGACGGCCGTACCGACGACGACGGGCACGGCACCGGGATGGCGAGCCTGATCGCCGGCACCGGCAAGGGCGCCAACAGCATCCTCGGGCTGGCTCCAGAAGCCAAGATCCTGCCGGTACGGCTGAAGCAGAACTCCGAGGGCGCATTCCGCCCCGAGTACGTCTACCGCGGCGTCCGCTGGGCGATCGACAACGGCGCCAAAGTGGTCAACATGTCGCTGGGCGGCGAACGCAGCACCGACGCGCCCTGGAAGAAGGACCTGATCGACTACGCGATCAAGAAGGACGTGGTGTTGATCGCCGCCGCCGGCAACGTCGACCAGGGCGACACCCGGGTCGCGGAGCCGGCATCGATCCCCGGTGTGGTGGCGGTCAGCGGGGTCACCAAGGAGGGCGCGTTCTGGGACGGCTCGGCGAAGGGCCCAGAAGTGGTCGTCTCGGCGCCCGCGAAGGCCTTGCCGGCCGCCTCGCCGCTCGACCTGGAGGACAGCACGGGGTACGTGCTCGCCGACGGCACCAGCGGCGCGACCGCCCTGGTCTCCGGCGTGGCCGCGCTGATCCGGTCGGCCTTCCCGGAGGCGTCCGCCAGCGATGTGGTGAACCGGTTGATCCGTACCGCCGAGGACCGGGGCACCGCCGGCCGTGACGACGAGTACGGCTACGGCGTGGTCGACGCCCGGGCGGCGCTGGAGGGCGACGTACCCGAGGTCGACCATCACCCGCTGGTGTCCCCGGAGGCCGCCAAGTCCGACGAGGCCGCCGCGGCGCGCCGGGAGAGCAGCCGTACCCGCGACGGTGCGCTGATCGTGGTCGGCGTCTTCGTGGGTGGTCTGATCCTGCTGCTGGTCGGCGGCTACCTGGTGATGCTGGCGCGGCGGTCGCGTCAGGTCGTGGTGGCCGGCGTGACACCGGGCGGCGGGCCGGTCCCGATGCCGGCCGGCGCCATCTGGGGTCAGCCGCCCGCGCCCGGCT